>NZ_JAFLNG010000086.1 GCF_017427025.1 Streptomyces sp. FH025 | reverse complement strand
CGGGGCGTTCTTCCTGCCCGCCCGTCCCCGTAGTCCGAATGCATGTATCGCTCTCTTGACTGGCGTCACGGGCACGCCATACTGGCTTCACTCCCGCTCGCACGATGAGGTGCCCGCCCATGGAGCTATCCCCCTCAGCGCACGTGGACACGTTCTGTCGCGACCATCTCCCACCCTTCGATCAGTGGCCCGAACTCCTCTTCGAACTACCGGAGTTGACATATCCGGACCGACTGAACTGCGCCTCCGCCCTGCTCGACGACACCATCGCCCGGTTCGGCCCGGACCGCCGCTGCCTGCTCACCCCCACCGAGCGGTGGTCCTACGGCGAACTCCGTGACCACGCCGACCGGATCGCCCGACTGCTGACCGAGGACCTGGGCCTGGTCACCGGAAACCGGGTCCTGCTGCGCGGACCCAACACGCCCTGGATGGCGGCCTGTTGGCTCGGCGTCCTGAAGGCCGGCCTGGTCGTGGTCACCACCGTGCCGCTGCTGCGCGCGGCCGAGCTGACCGAGCTCGTCAAGATCGCCCGGCCCGCCGTCGCCCTCTGCGACCACCGCTTCCTCGCCGAGCTCACCCGGGCGGGCGCGCCCGACCTGCGCGTCCTCCCCTTCGGCGGCACCGACCCCGAGGACCTGACCGTCCGCTGCGCCACCCGGCGCGCCGACTTCACCGCCGTCCCGACCGCCGCCGACGACGTCGCCCTGATCGCCTTCACCTCCGGGACCACCGGACGCCCGAAGGCCACCCTGCACTTCCACCGCGACGTGCTCGCCAACGCCGACACCTTCTCCCGCCACCTACTGCGCCCCACCCCCGACGACCTCTTCGCCGGGACCCCGCCGCTCGGCTTCACCTTCGGCCTCGGCGGTCTACTGGTCTTCCCGCTGCGGGCCGGCGCCGCCAGCCTGCTGCTGGAGCAGGCCACCCCCGAGCAGCTGGCCGAGCAGGTCCGCCGGCACGACGTGAGCGTGCTGTTCACCGCCCCTACCGCCTACCGGGCGATCCTGGCCGCCGGCCTCGCCGACCGGCTGATCGGCCTACGGCGCTGCGTCTCGGCCGGCGAACCGCTGCCCGCCGCCGTCTGGGAGGCCTTCCACGCGGCCACCGGGCAGCGGCTGATCGACGGCCTCGGTGCCACCGAGCTGCTGCACGTGTTCATCTCCGCCGCCGACCAGGACATCCGCCCCGGCTCCACCGGCCGGGCCGTCCCCGGCTACCGCGCCGCGATCCTGGACGAGCACGGCGATCCCGTGCCGGACGGCGAGCCCGGGCTGCTCGCCGTCAAGGGCCCGACCGGCTGCCGCTACCTGGACGACGTCCGTCAGGGCGACTACGTCCGCGACGGCTGGAACCTCACCGGCGACACCTACGTCCGCGACCGGGACGGCTACTTCTGGTACCAGGCACGCAACGACGACATGATCGTCTCGGCCGGCTACAACATCGCCGGGCCCGAGGTCGAGCAGGCGCTCGCCGCCCACCCCGCCGTGGCCGACTGCGCCGTGGTCGGCGCGCCCGACGCCCGGCGCGGCACGGTGGTCACGGCGTACGTGGTGCTGCACCCGGGCAACCCGGCCGGACCGGAGACGGTCAAGGCGCTCCAGGAGCACGTCAAACGCACCATCGCGCCGTACAAGTACCCGCGCGCCGTCGAGTTCGTGCCCGAGCTGCCGCGCACCGCGACCGGCAAGCTGCTCCGCGCCGAACTCCGCAGGAGGGCCGCCCTGACCCCCGCCAGCGTGGCGATAGAGCGCCGGGTCGAATGGTCCGACACCGACGCGGCCGGGCACTACCACTTCTCCGCCGTGCAGCGCTGGGCCGAGGCGGCCGAGGCCACGCTGCTGCGCAGGCTCGGACTGGCCGAGCTGTTCGGGCGGATCCCCCGGGTGCACTTCGAGGCCGACTACCGGGAGCGGCTCTGGTTCGGGGACGTCGTCCGCACCGAACTGCGGGTGGTCCGGGTCGGCGGCTCCTCGCTGCACTACGCCTTCGAGGTGCACGGGCCGCAGGGCCTGGCCGCCAGCGGCCGGATGTCGGTGGTGAACGCCGCACCACGGGCCGAGGGCGCCGAGCCCTGGCCAGAGCCGGTGCGCCGAGCGCTGACGGAGGCCGGACCGCAGCGGTCGGAGGTGCTGTCATGACACAGCCCACACAGCCAACGCAGCGCATCGCCGTGATCGGCGCAGGTCCGGGCGGGCTCTACTTCGCCGCCCTCGCCAAGCGGTTGGACCCGCAGCGGGAGATCACCGTCTTCGAACGCGACGGCCGGGAGGACGAGTTCGGCTTCGGCGTGGTCTTCTCCGACGAGACGCTGGACGGCATCGCCCAGGCCGACCCGAAGGTCTTCGCCGCGATCAGCGCCGAGTTCGCCCGCTGGAGCGACATCGACATCCGCTACGCCGGGCAGGTCCGCACCAGCGGCGGCCACGGCTTCGCCGCCCTCGACCGCAACCGGCTGCGCGCCATCCTGCAACAGCGCTGCGCCGAGCTGGCGGTGGACGTCCGCTACCGCACGCCGGCACCGCCCGTCGAGCGGCTCACCGCCGAGTACGACCTGGTGGTGGCCGCCGACGGCATCCACTCGGCCACCCGGGCGGCGTACCCGGACGCCTTCCGCACCGAGCTGGACGTGCGGCACTGCCGCTACATCTGGCTCGCCACCGACCGGGTCTTCGAGGCCTTCACCTTCATCGTCGAGGAGTTCGACTTCGGCGTCCTCCAGGTGCACGCCTACCCGTACAGCGCCACCCGCTCGACCTTCATCGTCGAGATCGCCGAGGACGCCTGGCGCCGCTCGGGCTTCGGGGCCCACGCGGGCCGGGAGTTGGCGCGCGGCGAGAGCGACACGGAGAGCGTGCGGCGCTGCGCGGAGCTGCTCGCCGGGCATCTGGACGGCCACCGGCTGATCCCCAACGCCTCCCGCTGGATCCGCTTCACCACGGTGCGCAACGCGAATTGGCGCCACCGCAACCTCGTGCTGCTCGGCGACGCCGCGCACTCCGCGCACTTCTCGATCGGCTCGGGAACCAAACTGGCCCTGGAGGACGCGCTCGCGCTGGCCGCCGCCCTGAGCGAACAGCCCAACCTGGACGCGGCGTTGACCGCCTACGAGGCCGAACGGCGGCCCGTCGTGGAATCCACCCAGCGGGCCGCGCAGGCCAGCCTGGAGTGGTTCGAGACGATCGGCCGCCGCACCGGGCAGGGCATCGACCGGTTCGCCTTCAACCTGCTCACCCGCAGCCGCCGGGTCACCTACGGCAACCTGCGCGCCCGCGACGCCGCCTTCGTGGACGCGGTGGACACGGCCACCGGCGGCTCCCCCGGGGTGCCGCCGATGTTCCGCCCGCTGAAACTGGGCGCGCTGGAGCTGCGCAACCGCGTGATGGTGCCCCCGCTGGCCACCTTCACCTCCCCCGACGCGCTGCCCAGCGCCTTCGACCGGGCCCAGCTGACCGGGCACGCGCTCGGCGGCGCCGCCCTGGTGATCGCCGGGATGACGGCCGTCAGCCCCGAGGGCCGGGCCACCGACCGCTGCCCCGGCCTGTGGACCGACCACCAGGAGGCCGCCTGGGCCGAACTCCTGACCTCCCTGAGGGCGGTGAGCGACACCCCGGTGGGCATCCAGCTCACCCACGCCGGGCGCCGGGCCGCGACCACGCCCCCCGGGCCGGACGGCATCAGCCGCCCGCTCGCCGAGGGCTGGCCGCTGCTCGCCCCCTCGCCGATCCCCTGGGACGGCGACAGCCCGACCCCGCACGAGGCCAATGATGTCCAACTCGCGGCCGTCACCGCCGACTTCGCCGCCTCGGCGGAACGCGCCGCCCGGGCCGGCTTCGACGCCCTGGAGCTCCAGTTCGGCCACGGGCACCTGCTCTCCTCCTTCCTGTCCCCGCTGACCAACCACCGCACCGACCGCTACGGCGGCCCACTCCCCCACCGGCTGCGGCTGCCGCTGGAGGTGCTGTCGGCGGTGCGCGCCGTCTGGCCCGCCGGCCGGCCGCTGCTGGTCCGGATCTCCGCCTCCGACTGGGCCCCGGGCGGCACCACCGAGGCCGACGCGGTGGCGATCTGCCGGGCGCTCGCCGACGCCGGGGCGGACGCGGTGGACGTCTCCACCGGCGAGGTGGTGGCGCACCAGCGGCCGCCGTACGGGCGCGGCTACCAGACGCCCCTCGCGGAGCTGGTCCGCACCGCCACCGGGCTGCCGACCATCGCGGTCGGCGCGATCTCCGGCCACGACGACGCCAACTCCGTACTGCTGGCCGGCCGGGCCGACCTGGTCGCGATCGGCCGGGCCCAGCTGTACGACCCGCTCTGGACCCTGCACGCCGCCGCCGAGCAGGGCTACACCGGCCCGGGCGCCCGCTGGCCCGAGCCGTGGCGCGCGGGCAGCCGTCGGCCGCCGGGCCCGGGCGCCGACCGGGTCGCCCCGCGCCTGCACCTGCTGCGCGAGCCCGCCCCGCCCGTCCACCGCCGCTGGCGGCCGGCCCGCGTCGAGGAGTGAGGAGCCCCCCATGGACCTGCCCCGCTTCACCGCCGCCGCCGTCCAGGCCGCGCCCGTCTACCTGGACCCGGCCGCCACCGTGGACAAGGCCGTCGCGCTGATCCACGAGGCCGCCGGCCACGGCGCCCAACTGGTGGTCTTCCCCGAGGTCTTCGTCCCCGGCTACCCGTACTGGAACTGGACGATGACCCCGGTGCAGGGCTCCCCCTGGTACGAGCGGCTGTACCGCGCAGCCGTGGACGTTCCCGGGCCGTACGTGGACACCCTGCGCGCCGCCGCCCGGCAGGCGGGGGTGGTGCTGGTGATCGGCGTCAACGAACGCGGTCGGCACAGCCTCGGGGCGCTGTACAACACCCTGCTGATCATCGGCTCCGACGGCAAACTGCTCGGCACGCACCGCAAGTTGGTACCGACCTGGGCCGAGAAACTGACCTGGACGCCCGGCGACGGCAGCTCGCTGAAGGTCCACCGGACGGCCGTCGGCCCGCTCGGCGCGCTCGCCTGCGGCGAGAACACCAACACCCTGGCCCGCTTCACCCTGCTGGCCCAGGGCGAACTCGTCCACGCCGCCGCCTACATCGCCCTTCCGGTGGCCCCCGAGGACTACGACATGGCGGAGGCGATCGCCCTGCGCGCCGCCGCTCACTGCTTCGAGGGCAAGCTGTTCACGGTGGTCTCCTGCTCCACCGTCTCGCCCGAGATCGTGGACCTGATCGCGGGCGGGGACCGGCAGGTCCGCGAACTGCTCGCCCGCCCCCGCAACGCGCTCTCCGGCGTCTTCGGCCCGGACGGCCGGGCGGTCACCGAACCGCTGGTGGACGAGGAGGGCATCGTCTACGCCGAGATCGACCTCGGCCGCTGCATCCAGCCCAAGCAGATGCACGACATCATCGGCCACTACAACCGCTTCGACGTGTTCCGGCTGCACGTGGACGACCGTCCGCTGCGGCCCCTGGAGTTCCCCGAGGAGCAGGCATGACCAACCACGACGACGATCGGATCGGCCGTGCGAGGGTCACCGACAGTCCAGAACTGCTCGCCTACTACGATGAGTTGGCCGCACACGAGGCCGGCGCGCTGTGGACGGTGGCGAACGAGATCGAGCCCTGGTACCCGCAGCCGAAGTCCGTCCCGGTGCTCTGGCGCTACGCCGACCTGCGCCCGCTGGTCCGCAAGGCGCTGCCCCTGGTGAAGGCCGACGACGCGGGCCGCCGGGTGGTGATGCTGGTCAACCCCGGCCGCCGCGAACTCAGCGCCGCCGTCGGCCTGCTGTACACCGGGCTGCAGATCATGGGCCCGGGCGAGGCGATGACCGCACACCGCCACCAGGCCTCCGCGCTGCGCTTCGTCCACGAGGGCACCGGCGCCTGGACCATCGTCGACGGGCAGAAGCTCAAGGTCGGCCCGCGCGACTTCGCGATCACCCCCAACAACACCTGGCACGAGCACGGCAACGAGGGCGACGACCACCCCGTCATCTGGCAGGACGGCCTGGACATCCCGCTGGTCAACACCCTCGACGCCAACTTCTACGAGGTCCACCCGGAGCTGTACCAGCGGCCCGGACCGGTGGTGAACCCCTCCCTGCTCAGCTACGGCGGCAACCTGCTCCCGTACGGCGTCGAGAAGTGGACCCGGCCGTACTCCCCGCTGCTCGGCTGGCCCTGGGAGCCCAGCTACCACGCGCTGTGCCGACTCGCCCGCGCCACCGAAGGATCGCCCTACGACGGCGTGATCATGGAGTACACCAACCCGGTCACCGGCGGCCCGGTCATGCCCACCATGGGCGCCCACCTGCAACTGCTGCGCCCGGGCCAGGCCACTCGCGCCCACCGGCACACGGGCTCGGTGGTCTACACGGCCGCCAAGGGGCACGGCGTCTCGGTGATCGCCGGGCAGCGCTTCGAGTGGCGGCAGGGCGACATCTTCGTCGTCCCGTCCTGGGCCTGGCACGAGCACGCGAACCTCGACCAGGGCGAGGACGCCTGCCTGTTCTCCTTCAACGACTTCCCGGTGATGCACTCGCTCGGCCTCTACCGCGAGGAGGCCCACCCGGAGCACGACGGACACCAGCCCACCACCGCCTGACCAGGAGCCCCACCACCATGCGTCTGCTGACCTACCGCGCCACCGGCGACGACGACACCGCCCGCCTCGGCGCCCTGCTCGACGGGGACCGGGTCGCCGACCTGACCGCGCTCGCCACCGGCTCCGGAGCCGAACTCCCCGCCGACCTCCTGGGGTTGATCCGATCCGGAGAACCGGCCCTGGCCACCGCCCGCGAACTGCTCGCCGGGGCACGGGACACCAGGCCCCTCGCCGAGGTCACACTGTGCGCCCCGCTGCGCCCCGGCAAGATCGTCGGCGTCGGCCTCAACTACGTGGAGCACGTGGCCGAATCGCACCGCAGTCTCGACACCGAGCGCGAACTCCCGGACCGCCCCGTCCTGTTCAGCAAGCCGACCACCGCCGTCACCGGCCCCGGCCAGCCGATCCTGCACAACGCGGACCTCACCAAGCAGCTCGACTGGGAGTGCGAACTCGCGGTGGTGATCGGCGAACCCGCCTTCCGGGTCGCCGAGGCGGACGCCTGGCGGCACGTGTTCGGCTACAGCATCGTCAACGACATCAGCGCCCGCGACCAGCGCCGCTCCGGGCAGTGGTTCTTCTCCAAGGGCCAGGACAGCTACGCCCCCTTCGGCCCGGTCGTGGTGACGGCCGACGAGATCCCCGACCCCCAGCGGCTCGACCTCTCGCTGCGCGTCAACGGCGAGCTGCGGCAGGACTCCAACACCCGGCACATGCTGTTCGGCATCGCCCGGCTGATCGCCGACATCTCCTCCGGGGTCACCCTGGAGGCCGGGGACGTGATCGCCACCGGCTCGCCCTCTGGGGTGGGCGCCGGGATGGTCCCGCCGCAGTTCCTGCAGCCCGGCGACCTGGTCGAGGCCACCATCGAGAGGATCGGCACACTCGCCAACCCCGTGATCGACGCCCGCTGATCGACGCCTGCCGCACGCCGCCCGACAGACACCAGTCGAGAGGAGCCCGTCCCCGATGACCACGTACCGGATCGGCCAGATCGTCCCGAGCTCCAACGTCACCATGGAGACCGAGGTGCCCGCCCTGCTGCGGGCCCGCGAGGCGGTCGCCCCCGAACGGTTCACCTTCCACTCCAGCCGGATGCGGATGACCAGGGTCACCCCCGAGCAACTGCGCGCCATGGACGCCGAGTCGGACCGCTGCGCCGCCGAGCTCTCGGACGCCCGGGTCGACGTGCTCGGCTACGCCTGCCTGGTCGCCGTGATGGCCACCGGCCCCGGCTACCACCGCGAGGCCGAGCGGCGGCTGCACCGCCGCACGGTGGAGAACGGCGCACCGGCCCCGGTGGTGACCAGCGCCGGAGCCCTGGTCACCGGTCTGCGCACGCTCGGCGCCAAGAAGGTCGCGATGGTCACCCCGTACCTGCGGCCGCTGGCCCGGACGGTGGTCGACTACCTCGCCCACGAGGGCATCGAGGTGCTCGACCACGCCGCCCTGGAGATCGCCGACAACCTCGACGTGGCCGCCCACGACCCGGCCGCGCTGCCCGCGATCGCCCGCGGCCTCGCGTACGCCGACGCCGACGCCGTGGTGCTCTCGGCCTGCGTGCAACTCCCCTCGCTGTCCGTCGTCGAGGCGGCCGAGCAGCAGCTCGGCAAGCCGGTGGTCTCGGCCGCCGTCTGCACCGCCCACCAGCTGCTGCGGGCACTCGGCCTGCCCGCCTTCGCCCCCGGTGCCGGGCACCTGCTGTCCGGCGCCTTCGCGGAGGCCTGACGGCACGCGCGTATCCATGGATATGATCACCACCAGCCGTCGGGGGAGGAGGGCCCGCGCATGTCCCCACGTGTGTCCCCACGCATGTCGGAGAGCACGCCCCGGCCCAGCTCCCTCATCCACACCGTCTACGGCGAGTTCGTCCGCCGCCTCGGCGGGTGGATATCGATCGCCGACCTGATAGCGCTGATGGCGGAGCTGGACGTCGACGGCCCGGCCGTCCGCTCTGCGACGTCCCGGCTGAAGAAGGCCGGCACGCTGCTCCAGGAACGCCGTACGGGCACCGGCTACCGGCTGGCCCCGGCGATGAAGCCGGTGTTCGAGGAGGGCGACCGCCGGATCTTCCACAGCCTGGAGCCCGCCGAACTCGCCGACGGCTGGGTGGTCGCGGTGTTCTCGGTGCCCGAGTCCGAACGCGCCCACCGCCACCAGCTGCGCTCCCGGCTCAGCTGGCTCGGCTTCGGCAACGCCGCCCCCGGAGTCTGGCTGGCCCCCGCCCGGCTGCTGCCGGACGCGCGGCACCTGCTGGAGCGCCTGGGGCTGAGCGCCTACGTGCACCTCTTCCTCTCCGCCGAGTACGTCGGCTTCGCCGAACTCCGCACGGCGGTGGCCGCCTGGTGGGACCTCCCGGCGATCGAGGCGCAGTACGCGGCCTTCACCGACACCTGGGGCCCGGTCGCCGAGGAGCTGCGCGGAAAGGAGCGGATCGACCCGGTCGAAGCCTTCCGCGACTACGTGCCGATGCTCACCCAATGGCGCCGGCTGCCGTACCTCGATCCGGGGCTGCCCGAGCCGCTGCTGCCCGCCGACTGGAACGCCGTCCCGGCCCGCGCGGTCTTCACCGAGTTGCACGCGCGGCTCGCCGAGCCCAGCCTGCGGTATGTCGAGAAGGTCACCGGACTGTCCCACCACCAGGAGCTCCCATGACCGACGAACCGGCCGGCCGACCGGCCGACCTGCTGATCCGCGCCGCCGCCGTGCACACCCTGGTCGACGGCGAGCCGCCGCAGCGGGCGGTCGCCGTCACCGGTGGCCGGATCATCGCCCTCTCCCCCGAGCCCGACGGCCTGGACGCCCTGGTCGGGCCGGGCACCGAGGTGGTGGACGCCCCGTCCGCGACCGTGCTGCCGGCCTTCGACGACACCCACACCCATCTGATCCTGGCCGCGCACAGCGTCCACGGCGTCCCGGTCCACCGGGCCCGCGACCTCGCCGGCTTCCTCGACCTGATCCGCGAGCGCGCCGCCCGCACCCCCGCCGGGCAGTGGATCCTCACCACGGTCAACTGGCAGGAGGTCCTGCTGGCCGAGCAGCGGATGCCCACCACCGAGGAGCTGGACGGCGCGACCGCCGACCACCCGGTGATGGTGCGCCGCGGCGCGTACAACGTGGTGCTCAACTCGGCCGCGCTGCGGCTCGCCGGGATCACCGAGGCCACCGAGGCCCCGCCCGGCGGGGTGATCGAGCGCGACGCGCGGGGGCGGCTGACCGGCCGGCTGATCAACCGGGCGGTCGAGCTGGTCGAACGGGTACTGCCGCGCCCGAGCCTCGCCGAGCGGATCGAGGGCCTGCGGGCCGCCTCCGCCGACTACGCCGCGACCGGGATCGGCACCGTCCGCGACTGCCTCGTCCCGGTCGAGGACCTCGACGTACTGGACGCGGCCCGGGCCGGGGGCGCGCTCGCCGTACGGGTCCGGGTGCTGGTCTCCGGCTTCGCGGCCCGCACGGCCGAGCAGGTGGACGCGCTGCTGGACCGGATGGACGAGTGGCGCGCGAACGGCCGGGACGACGATCGACTACGGCTGTGGGGCGTCAAGTTCGGCATCGACGGCGGCTTCGAGGCGGGCGCGCTGGAGGAGCCCTACCAGGGGCAGCCCTGCTACCACGGGCGGCTGCTCTGGGAGCCGACGGAGCTGCTCGCCGCGGTGGACCGGGTGGTCGAGCGCGGCTGGCGGGTCGGCGTGCACGCCTGGGGCGACCGCGGGCTGCGGGTGCTGCTGGACGTCTTCGAGCAGGTGCTGAAGCACCGCCCCGACCTGCCCTCCGGCACGCTGGTGGTCGAGCACGGCGGGCTGGCCCGGGCCGAACAGCGGGCCCGGGCGGTCGCGCTCGGCGTCCCGGTGACCGTGCAGCACCCGCTGCTGCACGACGGCGCGCTCACCCAGCAGCGGGCCTGGGGCGAGGAGCGCACGGCGGCGCTGTTCCCGCTGCGCGAGTGGCTGGACGAGGGCGCGCAGCTCAGCGCGGGCTCGGACTTCCCGGTCGGCCCGTACGGCGCGATGGTCTCGGTGTGGGGCATGACGACCCGCGGCACCACGGCCGGGGTGGTCGGCCCGGAGCACGCGATCGAGCGGGCCGAGGCCGTCGCCCTGCACACCGTGAACGCCGCCCGGCTGACCGGCGAGGGCTCCGAGCGCGGCAGCCTGCGCCCCGGATCCCTGGCCGACCTCACGCTGTGGCCGGTGGACCCGCTGAGCTGCCCGGCGGACGCGCTGCGAGAGCTGCGACCGGTGCGCACGGTGGTCGGCGGCCGTACGGTGCACCTGAGCTGACGGTCCGTCAGCCCCTTTGGGCCCGTCAGGCCGCGATGAGCTCCCGCAGGTCGATACCGCGGTGCAGCGCGCGCAGGTCCTCCTGGAGGGTGGACGGCGGGACGGCGAGCACACCGCAGCCCGCGCGGTCCAGGCAGTGGCGACTGACCGAGCCGCGCAGCACTCGGCGCACCCGGCCGCGCACGCCGCCGTGCCGCCCGGTGCTGATCACCAGCAGGTCGCCCGGCCGGTCGGCCAGCTCGGTCAGCACCCGCCCCGGCTCGCCGCGCATCACCAGCGGCTGCACCGGCACGCCGATCGGCAGGCCGCCGAAGGCCTGCTCCAGCGCGCGCTCCAGTCGGCCCTCGGCGGCCTCCTGCCAGGCGCGCAGCAGCGGCGGGCAGGGGCGGGCGCGGTAGTTGCGCTCGCCGCCGGCCGGGGTCCAGGCGAGCACCGGGACCAGGACGGCCTGCCGGGCCCGGGCCTCCTCCGCCGCCCGGTGCAGGGCGGTCAGGCTGTGCAGTGAACCGCTCACTCCGACGATGACGCGCGCGACGTCCGACATGATCCTTCGCTTTCCGATGCCAAGCACTTTCAGTGACTGCGATTATGCTGCCACCACCTCGCGCGAGCCTGCAAATCGAAGGCATTCACTGAATATCACCTTGCATCAGTTGATCGCTATACCCGCAGGTCAGCACCTCCGAACCTTTGATTCGAGCAAATGTTCGAACAAGGGCGTACGCTGACCCCATGAGCGGCACCGTCCACCTCCAGCCCTCGCTGTTCGACGACGCCGACGCCGCGGAGATCCGCCTCGGCCCGCTGGACGGCCTCCGGCGATCGGTGCTCGGCGACGGCGCCTGGCTGGACGTGCTGCCCGGCTGGCTGCACGGAGCGGACCGGCTGTTCGAACAGTTGGCCACGACTGTGCCCTGGCGGGCCGAACGGCGTGAGATGTACGAACGGACCGTCGACGTACCGCGCCTGCTCGCCTCCTACCCGGCGGACGCCGAGCCGCCACACCCGGTCCTCGGCGAGGCCCGCACGGCGCTGAGCCGGCACTACGCGCGCGAGCTGGGCGAGCCGTTCCGCACCCTCGGCCTCTGCTACTACCGGGACGGCCGGGACAGCGTGGCCTGGCACGGCGACCGGATCGGGCGAGGCGCCCGCGAGGACACCATGGTGGCGATCCTGTCCGTGGGCGAGCCGCGCGTCCTGGCGCTGCGGCCGCGGTTCGGCGGCGGTCCGGTCGTCCGCAGACCGCTCGGCCACGGCGACCTGGTGGTGATGGGCGGCTCCTGCCAGCGCACCTGGGAGCACGCGATCCCGAAGACGGCCCGCCCGGTGGGCCCGCGGATCAGCGTCCAGTTCCGCCCGCGCGGGGTGGCCTGAGCCCCCGCCCCCGCTTGCCCCGCACCGGCCGGGCGCGGAGGCTGACGAATGGGGCCGCACGAGTGGGGCCGCACGAACGAGGCCGCCGACACCAGGAGGGCGGCATGCCGAAGGCGGGCAGGTACCGGGAGGGCGTCCCGTGCTGGGTCGTCCTGACGACCCCGGACGTCCCGCGGGCGCAGCGGTTCTACGGCGAACTGTTCGGGTGGGGATTCGTCCCGACCGGGCCGGGCGAGGCGGTCGCCACCCGGTTCGGCGCCCAGGTCGCGGCGATCACCACCGCGACGGCCACCGCGTCAGCGGTCTGGACCACCTACCTCGCCTGCGCCGATCTGCGCCGCACCGCCGCACTCGTCCGGGCCTGCGGCGGCCGGATCGCCCGCGAGCCGTACGAGCTGCCCGAGCAGGGCCGCGCCGCGCTCGCCGTCGACCCGCTCGGCGCGGTCTTCGGCCTCTGGCGGGGCGGCACGATCGACGGCGCCGGGCTGGTCAACGAGCCGGGCGCCCTCACCTGGAACGAGCACCTCTCCCCCGACCCGGACGCCGCCCGCGCCTTCTACCGCCGCGTCCTCGGCTACACCTACGACCGCCCGCGCGCGGGTCACACCCTCGCCCGGGTCGCCGGCCTGCCCGCCTGCTCCATCGGCCCGTCCGGCCGGTCCGCCCCGTCCGGTTCAGGCGCGAGCTGGCACGCCCACTTCGGGACCGCCGACACCGACCGCGCCGCCGCCCGACTGCCCGCCCTCGGCGGCGCCGTCCTCACCGGCCCCGGGCCGACGCCCTTCGGTCGCTCGGCCCTCGTCCGGGACGACGCCGGCGCGGAGTTCGTGCTGGTCGCCGTCCCGCCCGCCGAGTCCGCCGCGGCGGCCTGAGCCGGGTGGGCCCGCTCGGGCGGGTCCGGCCTCGGGTGGGACCGGCCTCGGGTGGATCCCGTCAGTCCTTCACCGCGCCCGCCAGCCCGGAGACCAGCTTGCGCTGCACCGCGATGAAGAAGATGAGCACCGGCACGGTCATCAGGGTGGACGCCGCCATGATCCCGCCCCAGTCGTTCTCGTCCGGCTTGAAGAACACCAGCAGGGCCGAGGGCAGCGTCTGGTTCTCGGTGGCGCTGATGATGAAGGTCTTGGCGAAGACGAAGTCGTTCCACGCCGCGATGAAGGAGAACACGCTGGTCGCGGCCAGGCCCGGGGCCACCAGCGGCAGCAGGATCCGCCACAGGATGCGGGTCCGGCTGGCGCCGTCGATCTGCGCGGCCTCCTCGATCGAGACCGGCACGGCGGCGACGAAGCCCCGCATCATCCAGATCCCGAACGGCAGTGAGAACGCCAGCTGCACCAGGACCAGCGAGGCCAGCGTGTTCAGCCCGATGCCGGGGACGGCCTGCCCCGCGTCGCGGAACATGAAGAACAGCGGGATGGTCAGCGCCTCGACCGGGATCATCTGGGCGATCAGGAACATCACCATGATCGTGGTGCGGAACCGGAACCTGAACCGGGTCACGGCGACCGCCGCCAGGAACACCACGACCGCCGAGAGGGCCACCACCGACAGCGCGACCACCAGGCTGTTCACGAAGTACCGGCCGAAGCCGTCCACGCTGAGCACCTGACGGAAGCTCTCCAGCGTGGGGTGGGCCGTCCACGGCTTCGGGTCCAGCGACTGCACCTCGCCCTTGGGCTTGAAGGCCGAGAGCACCATCCAGAAGATCGGGAAGGCGGTGACCACGGCCACCACGATCGCGCCGGTGTTGGCGGCGAGGCGCCACCGGCCGCGGGTGTTCCGGGGCCGCTTGGCGGCAAGGGGGTTCGCCGTGCTCACAGTTCGTTCCCCGTCCGTCGCAGGGTGCGGATGTACAGGACCGTCGGGATCACCAGGATCAGCAGCATGATGACGCCGATCGCCGCGCCCAGCCCGTACTGCGAGGAGGCGAACGCCTTCTGGTACGCGTACACGTTGAGCACGAGGTTCTGGCCGGCGATGCCGCCGCCCTGGGTCATCACGTAGATCTGGGTGAAGACCTTGAAGTCCCAGATCACCGACTGGATCACCACGATGGTCAGGATCGGCCGCAGCATCGGCGCGGTGATCCGGCGGAAGGTGGTCCAGGTGTTGGCGCCGTCCAGGGCGGCGGCCTCCAGGATCTCCTCCGGGATGGCGCGGATCCCCGCGTAGAGGGTGACCATCACGAAGGGGAAGGAGTGCCACACCACCACGGCGCCGACGATCAGGAAGGCCGTCCACTTGTCGTAGAACCAGTTGAACTCGTGGAAGCCGCTGAGTCCGAGCTTCTCCAGGGTGTGGTTGACCAGGCCGAGGTTGGTGTCGAACAGGAAGCTCCACACCGTCGACCCGGTCATCGCGGGCGCGGCCCAGGCCGCCATCGCCGCCGTGGTCAGCAGCAGCCGGGGCCAGCGGCCGACCCTGGTCAGCAGCACCGCGAGGGTCGCGCCGACGGCCAGGGTGGCGACCACGCAGAACGCGGCGAAGCCGACGGTCTGCGAGAGCACCGTCCAGAACTGGCCGTCCTCCAGGATCTTCGAGTAGTTGCCGAAGCCGACGAAGGAGGTCGGGGCGCCGCCGGAGGCCTGCGCCTGACCGAAGTCCAGCACGGACAGCAGCCCGAGCTGGTAGATCGGGTAGGCGACCAGCGGGATCAGGATGACCGCGGCCGGCAGGAGCAGCAGCAGCGGGGGCCGGCGGCGCCGGCCGCCCGGGGGTGCGGCCGGCGCCTTGCCCCCACGGCGCCTCTGCGGGGAAGGCGGCGCCGACGGGGCGGTCGTGGTGGATACGGACACGTGCGGGACCTGCTCTCTGTGACGAACCGGTGGTGGGACCGTCAGCGCGCCGCGAACGCGGAGTTGATCTGCGCGGCGGCGTCGGCCGAGGCCTTGGCCACGTCCGCCTTGCCGGTGACGACCTGCTGCAACATCGTCGGGATCACCGACTGGGCGTCGATCTGCGCCCATCCCTGGTCCAGCGGCACGAACTTGGTGCCCGCCGCGATGGTGTCCGTGAACGGCTTCAGGAAGGCGTCCTTGGCCGCGACCTTGCCGCTCACCGACTTCAGCGTCGGCAGATTGCCCATCGCGTCGTACATCTGCTCCTGGTAGGCCGGGCTCGCCAGCAGCTCGGCGAACTCGACGGCGAGCGTGCGGTGCTTCGCCGCCTTCATCACACCGAAGTTGTTGCCGCCGGCGAAGGCGGGGGCGATCGAGCCGGCCTTCTCCCCGGGCAGCGGAACCACGCCGTACTTGCCCTTGACCGCGCCCGCGTCCACCTTGCTGCGGCTGGAGTTCGGCAGGATCGCCATGGCGGACTTGCCCGCCGCGAACAGGTCGACGGTCTTGCCGCCCGTCAGGTCCGCACACTGCTGGGCCGGGCAGCCGTCCGGGCCGAACAGGTCGGTGTAGCGCTTGATCCCGGCCTGCGAGGCGGGCGAGTCGATGGCCGCCTTGAACTTGGCGCCGTCCTTGGTGGCGATGTCGCCGCCCGCGTCCCAGACGAAGGGCAGCGCACCGAAGGTGTACTTGCCGCCGACCGCGATGCCGAAGGTGTCCGGGTTCGCGGCGTGGAGCTTCTGCGTGGCGGCGACGAGTTCGGCGTACGAGGTCGGCGGGTTGAGCCCGGCCTCGGTGAACAGGTCGGTGCGGTAGTACAGCGCGCGCACCGCGACCCACCAGGGCACGCCGTACGTCTTGCCGTCCACCATGGTGGTCTGGGCGATCACCGGGTCGAGGTCGCCCTTGTCCTTCCACTTCTCCAGCTCCGGGCCGATCTCGGCGAGGCCGCCGGCCGCGACGTAGCCGGGCAGGTCGGTGTTGCCGAACTCGACCAGGTCGGGAGCACTGTTGGGGTCGTTGAAGGCGCCCTTCATCTTGGCGGCGCGGGCCGAGGCGTCCGTGTCGATGTAGCTGACCTTGACGGTGACGCCCTGGTGGGAGGCCTGGAACTCGTCGACGGCCTTGGTGATCACGGCCTCCTTGGCCGCGTTGCCCGCCTCGTTGAACAGCCACACCTGCAGGGTGCCGGTCCGGTCGTCGCCGGCCTTGTCGGCCGCCGGCGCGGCGGTGCCCGGGGCGCAGGCGGTGGCGGCGGTGAGGCAGGCGGCGGTGAGCACGGCGGCCGCGGCACTCCGTCTGATGAGTCGCATGGGTGGAAACCTCCCCTCCCGACAGCTGCCGCCGAGACGCGCGCCGCTGGGGACGGGTGCGTCGAAGCAGGCCCTGACCGGGGCCGATGGTGGGTGAGTGGTGGGGGTACGGCAGAGCGCGGCTCTTCGGGTGGCGACGCCGCCTGCTCGATGGCAGGGACGTTAGGCGTGGGCGATCGACCCCAACAAGAGGCGGTTCACGAAGTTTTGCACTGCACAACGTTGTATCGAAGATGCGGCGATCCGGGCTCGAACGGGTACGTTCTGACAACCGCCGCCGTCGCGCGGGGGAACATCGGCAGAACGACCCCAGGGAACGGACCCATGACGGAGACGTCGCCCAAGAAGCCCGCGACCGAACGCAACCAGTCCTCCTCGCTGCGCCGCGCACTCGCCGTCCTCGGCTACGTCCGCGACCACAGCGACCGACGCGGCGTCCCGCTCGCCCAGCTCGCCGAGGGGCTCGGCCTCAACAAGAGCACCGTGCTGCGGCTGGCCGGCCCACTGCTCGACGAGCACCTGCTCGACCGGGACCGTGAGACCGGCTGGTTCCGGCTCGGCCACGGCTCGCTCCGCCTGGGCCAGGCCTACCTGACCACCCTCGACCTGCGCAGCGTCGCCGCCGAACACCTGCGCCGCCTCCAGCGCGAGGCCGGCGAGACCGTGCACCTGACCGTCTGGCAGACACCCGGGATCGTCTACCTGGACAAGGTCGAGGACGAGACCAACGTCCGGATGGCCTCCCGGGTCGGGAGCCGGGCGCCCGCCTACTGCACCGCCACCGGAAAGGCGATCCTCGCCTGGCTGCCGGAGGAGGCCGTCACGGAAGTCGTCGCGGCCGGCCTGCGCCCGGTCACCGCCTGGACCATCTCCGACGAGACCCGGCTGCGCGCCGACCTCGCCCGGATCCGCGCCCGCGGCTACTCGATCGACGACCGGGAGAACGAACCCGAGGTCCGCTGCGTGGCCGCGCCGATCTTCGACCACGCCGGCGAGGTGACGGCCGCCCTGTCCGTCTCCGGCCTCACCTCCCGGATGACCGCCGCCCGGGTACGCGCCCTCGGCCCGGTGGTCGCCCAGGTCGGCCTGCGGATCTCCCGCGAACTGGGCTCCGACCGCCAGCCGTCCTGACCCCGTCCGCAGCGGG
>NZ_JAFLNG010000859.1 GCF_017427025.1 Streptomyces sp. FH025 | reverse complement strand
CGCCGGGACCCGGCAGCGGAGAACCCCGGCACACACGGAAAGTTGGCACCACCGGCCTCCCACGTGCCAGCACACCCCGACCGGCATCCGGCAAGCGGCCGCCACCCCCGGCCCCGCACCGCTCCCCCCGCGCAGGAAGCCGAACCGGCCGACTTCTCGCGCCGAGCCACCGACGGGACCCGGCGGTCAGCAGCGGAGACAGCCCCGGCCGGCCGGGGCGGCCACCATCCGGAGGCGGCCGACAGCGCGAGCGCCGGCACACACCGGGCCACCTCGAACAGCGGCGCGGCGCACCGCGAAAGACTCACCGCCCCCAAGGCGTACCACTGCCCCGCGCGGGATGTCGGACCGGCCGACTTCTCACGCGGCACAGGCCCGACGACCGGCGCGGGCGGACGGCGAGGCCGGCCACGGCCGGGGGCCGGGGGTGTCCGGACAGGGCGGGCGGCAGCACACCTGGGGCCGCCCCGAACGGCGAAGCGCCGCGCCGCCGCCCCGCGCAGGGCGTCGGGCCGGTCGGCCTCCCGCGCGGCGGCGCGGCTTCGGGCCGCGCGTGGCGGCCGGCGCACGGGAACGTTCCGCGGGTGGCGCCGCGCGACCGGCAGGGGGGTGGAAAGCCTCCTGGAAACCACGGGGGGTCAACTTCCTTGCGCCGGTGGCCGGTCGGGTGTTCGGTGGCGCCGGAAGGGCTCGGCGGCGGCGCGGGTGCAGAAGCGTCTGATCCGGTCAGAGGAGCCGGGCGCGCGCAGGTACTCTCGGCGTTCGCGGTCCCACAGGCCCCAGCACTCCAGGAGGAGGAAGTGGGGGCTGCGGGAGTCGATCAGGCGGATCTCGACGTCGGCGGGGATCAGTGGTCATCACGCGGGCTCCGGGGCCGGGCTGTTCCTGCGGACCCATGCCTGGGCGCGGGCGAACGAGTAGAAGCGCAGGGGTTCTTCGGCGGGCGGCAGGGCCTTGACGGGGCGGCCGGTGACACGGTCGCGGACGATCCAGGCCCGGCGGGAGGCGTCGGCCGGGGCGACGGTGTAGCGGGGGGGTCATCGCGGCGCCGCCACCTGGATGACGGCGCAGGCCTTCTCCACGCGTTCGGCGAACTCGTGGAACTCGCCGTCGATCGGGGAGATCGTCGACCTGTTCGGGACGAGGATCGCGCCGGCCCGGCTGTCCCGCAGGCGCTGGAGCGCGGCCTGGAGCACGGGCCGGTGCTCGGGCCCCTTGGTGGTGGCCTCGTCGTCCACGACGATCAGGGCGACGGCCCAGTTGAAGGCCTTGGCGCAGGACTCGCACAGGTTCAACTCGCGCCCGGGGAAGGCGCGGCTGTTCCCGGCCAGGTACAGGACGCCCTGGAAGGGGATGGTCGGGGACACGGGAGCCGCTCACGGCCAACTCCTCTCCGTAGCCGCTTGGATACCGAGGGTGCCTACTGTGGGCTATGCCGGGCGACCGTTCAACGCGATCTAGCCAGGAATCCCGTGGCTTTAGCCATCGGGAGGAATGGCTTCCCTGAGCTGGGCGGCGCGGAGCGCCGCCGCATCGCTCCGGGCCTGCGCCTCTCTCAGTCGGGGCGCTTCTGGTTCTCGATGTACTCCTTGATGATCGACAGCGGGGCACCACCGCAGGACGCGGCGAAGTAGGACGGGGACCAGAAGTGGTCTCCCCACAGGTACTTGCGGATGTGGTCGCTGTGGCTTGATCCAACGGCATCCCCGCGCGAGTCCTTCGGTGCGCCGCTTCGCAGTTCGCGCGAGTCGCTGGGCTGGACCCAGCAGGACCTGGCCGCGGCGATGGGGTACTCGGACAGCTACATCCCGGCGGTCGAAACCGGCCGCAAGTCCACCAGCCCGGCCTTCGTCAGGGCCGCCGACAAGGCGCTGGGGACGGGGCAGACGCTGGAGTTGATGCGGGTCGGGATGAGGCGGAAGGGGTTCCTGGAGGGCTTCCCCGAACACGCCGCGCAGGAGGCCCGTGCCGCCGAGATCAGGATCTTCGAACCGAACCTCATCCCCGGGCTCTTTCAGACCAAGGCCTACGCCTCCGCGATTGAAGCGGCTGCGGTGCGGCGCGGAACCAGCACGCAGGACCAGGCCGAGGAACGCGTGAAGTTCCTCATCACGCGGCAGCGGCTCCTCAGGCGCGCGCAGCCGCCGGTCGTCCACGCGGTGATAGACGAGAGCGGAATCCGCCGCCCGGTGGGCGGCGCCGAGACCACGCGCGCGCAGCTCGATCACCCGGCAGAGCTGGCGACCAAACCCCAAGTGATCTTCCAGGTGGCCCCGTTCAGCCTGGCCGAGCACGCTCCGTTTTGATCCTTCATCACTGTGTTGACGTTCGCCGACCGTTCTGTCGTCGGTGACGCGGAAGCTGCGGACAATGGTCACGTAGCACGGGAGGACAAGACCGCGAGGGCATGGGAAAGGGCCTGCGATCGGCCGCAAGTGGAAGCGCCGACCAGCACCGCACCCCTCGACCTGATCCACAAGGCCCGAAAGGAACTTCGCCCCATGCCCCGCCCCGACCTGTCCCGCGCGTCCTGGTCCAAGTCGTCGCACTCCGGTAACGGCGGTTCCTGCGCGGAGGTCTCGGCCAGCTTTCCCGGCGTCGTCCCCGTCCGCGACTCCACGGACCCCGAGGGGGCGGTGCGCGCCTTCCCGGCCGAGGCGTGGAAGTCCTTCGCCACCGCGACCGCCGCGGGCGAGTTCGGCGCCATCTGATCCCGGCGGCCCGCGGGGAAGACCCCACGATCGGCTGCGGGTGGAAGCGCCGACCGGCGCCGCGACCCTCGACCTGATCCGCAAGGCCCGAAAGGAACTTCGGCCCATGACCCACCCGGAC
>NZ_JAFLNG010000858.1 GCF_017427025.1 Streptomyces sp. FH025 | reverse complement strand
CTCCTTGCGCAGGACGCCGCCGAGCAGTCCGCTGCGCAGCGGGGACCACGGCAGCAGGCCGAGGCCGTAGTGCTGGAGGGCGGGAATGACCTCCAGCTCGATGGCGCGGTCGAGCAGGTTGTAGAGCGACTGCTCGCTGACCAGGCCGAGGAAGTGGCGGGAGCGGGCGGCCTCCTGGGCCTGGGCGAGGTGCCAGCCGGCGAAGTTGCTGGAGCCGACGTAGATGATCTTGCCCTGGGCGACCAGCACCTCCATCGCCTGCCAGATCTCCTCCCAGGGCGTGGCCCGGTCGATGTGGTGCATCTGGTAGAGGTCGATGTGGTCGGTCTGGAGCCGCCGCAGGCTGGCCTCGACGGCCTTGCGGATGGCGAACGCGGACAGCTTGCCCTCGTTGGGCCAGTCGCCCATGGGCCCGTAGACCTTGGTGGCGAGCACGGTGCGCTCGCGGCGGCCGCCGCCCCGGGCGAACCAGCGGCCGATGATCTCCTCGGTACGGCCCTTGAAGTTGCCCTCGCTGTCGCGGCCGTAGGTGTTGGAGGTGTCGAAGAAGTTGATGCCGTGCTCGTGGGCGGTGTCCATGAGGCGGTGGGCTTCGGCTTCCTCGGTGTGGGGGCCGAAGTTCATGGTGCCGAGGCAGAGGCGGGAGACGGTCAGGCCGGTGCGGCCGAGGTGGGTGTACTCCATGGCGCCCACCCTCTGCCGCGGCCGGCCCCGGTGTCCAGCACATTCGGCGACTCGCGCCGATCACCGCCCGTGCGTGGCGAACTTCCGTACGGCCAGGGGCCCGCAGACCGCGAGCAGAACGGCGCTCCAGAGCAGCGCGGCCGTCACGGCGTGCTGCATCGGCCAGGCCGAGCCGGGCGCGGCCGGGTTGCCGAAGAGCTCGCGGGCCGCCTCGACGACGGAGCTGATCGGGTTCCAGTCGGCGACCACCCGCAACCAGCCGGGCATACCGCCGGTGGGCACGTAGGCGTTGGTCACCATCGCCAACGGGAACACGACGACGGAGAGTTGGCCGGCCGCCTCCTCCTTGCCGACGGCCAGGCCGAGCAGCGTGCCCGCCCAGGTCATCACGAACCGGAAGAGCAGCAGCAACGCGAACGCCCCCAGTGCGTCGGCGAGTCCGTGCCGGGCGCGCCACCCGGCGGCCAGCCCGACCAGGGCCAGCAGTGCCAGGACGACCACGCTGACCAGCAGGTCGGCGAGGGTCTGGCCGAGCAGCAGACCGGTGCGGGAGACCGGCATCGAGCGCAGCCGGTCGGTGACCCCGCGCCCGACGTCCCGGGCGGCGCCGACCATGGTGGGCATGATGCCGTTGGTGGCGACCATGGCGAACAGTCCGGGCATCAGGAACTCGCGGTAGTCCCCGCCGCCCGGCACCCGCATGGCGCTGCCGAAGACGTACCCGAAGACCACCACCATGACCACGGGCACGCCCAGCGAGGCGGCCAACAGGCCTGGCGAGTGACGGTAGTTGAGCAGGACGCGGAGCGTCGAGGTCCAGGTGTCGGAGGCCAGTCGGGCCCCGGCGGACGGGCGGACGGCGGTGGGCGCGGCGGCGGTGGGCGCGGCGGCGGCCATCAGGCGGCCCTCCCCGCGTCAACGGTCTCCTGGGCAGCGCTCTCCCCGGTGAGCGCGAGGAACACGTCGTCCAGCGAGGGCCGCCGCACCGCGACGTCCTCGGCGACGATCCCGCCGCCGTCCAACTCCCGCACCAGTGAGGGCAGGAGGACGGACACCCCGGGTGCCGTCAGCACCGTGACGGTCCGCTCGGCGAGGTCGATCCGCGCGTCGTTGCCCGAGAGCGAGGACAACACGACGGCGGTGGCGGCGAGTTGTGCCGGATCGGCGAGGGTGACGGACACCTCGCTGCCGATCGCCGCCTTGAGCCGGGTCGGCGGGCCGGTGGCGATGGCGGCGCCGTGGTCGACGACCACGATGTCGTCGGCGAGCCGGTCGGCCTCCTCCAGGTACTGGGTGGTGAGCAGCACGGTGGCGCCTCCGTCGGCCAACTCCTTGACGGTGTCCCAGATCTCCTGGCGGCTGCGCGGGTCGAGCCCGGTGGTGGGCTCGTCCAGGAAGAGCACCGGCGGGCTGGTGACCAGGCTGGCGATCAGGTCGAGGCGCCGGCGCATGCCGCCGGAGTAGGTGCGGACGAGCCGGTCGCCGGCCTCGGCGAGCCCGAAGCGGGTGAGCAGTTCGTCGGCGCGTTCCCGGGCCCGGCGGGCGCCGAGGCGGTGCAGCCGGCCGAAGAGGTGGAGGTTGTCGCGGCCGGTGATGCCCTCGTCGAGGGCGGCGTGCTGCCCGGCCAGGCCGATCGCCCGCCGGACCTCCTCGGCGTCGCGGACGGCGTCGTGCCCGGCGACCCGGACGGTGCCCCGGTCGGGGGCGACGAGCGTGGCGAGCACGCGTACGGCGGTGGTCTTGCCGGCGCCGTTGGGGCCGAGGAGGCCGCAGACGGTGCCGGCCGGGACGGTGAGGTCGAGGCCGCGCAGGGCCTCGGTGGAGCCGAAGCGTTTGTGCACGCCCGCCATCTCGATGGCGGGCCGGGCGGTGTCGGACATGGCTCTGCCCTTCTCTAGGCCTTATCTAGGTACGGCGTACGTAGAAGCGCGCTTGGGCGTCATCGTACTACGTACGCCGTACGTATCTAAGATGGGTGAGCGAGGTGATCTTCCAGTGCCGTCCAGCAAGCCCCCCACCGGCTCCGACACCGGTTCCGACAACCCGGAACAGCCGGGCAGGCCTGAACAGCCGGGCAAGCCCGAACACCCGGGCAGGCCGGTGCCCCCCGAAGCCCCCGAACTGATCTGGCTGCGCCCCGAGCGCACCGGCCGCGGC
>NZ_JAFLNG010000857.1 GCF_017427025.1 Streptomyces sp. FH025 | reverse complement strand
CGGGTCGGGGCCGGGGCCCGTGTCGCCGGTGGGGTCGAGGCCGCCGTCGGTGGAGCTGGTGCAGGCGGTGAGGGTGAGCAGTCCGAGGGCCAGGAAGGTCCGTCGGCTGGGCGGCTGCATCGGGGTCACTCCGGGGCGTGTACGGGAGGACGGCCTCCCCGCCTGCCCTCGTTGGCCTGAATCCTCGCAGAACCCTCACGATCACGGGCGGCGATCGGGGGCGGGCCCGCGGGTGTGAGCTTGCTCGCAGTGGGTGGTGTCCGGCCGGGCGGGGGAGGGCCGGAATCGGTGGTTGGCGGCTTCACCGGCTAGGCTTTGGGCCGAGCTGCCGTGCCCGGTGTGCGCCCGAGTGGCGCGGAGGGCGCGGGGCGACCTTCCGACAACAGCAGACGCGGCCGAGGAGTCCACCCGGATGAGCACCACCCACACCGACCGGCTGCGCGCGTTGCTGGAGCCGCTGGCCGAGCAGGCCGGACTGGACCTGGAGGACGTCAAGGTCACCAAGGCGGGCAGCCGCCGACAGGTGCAGATCGACGTCGACACCGACGGCGGCGTGGACATGGACACCATCGCCGAGTTCAGCCGGGTGGTCGGCGAGGCCCTGGACGAGTCGGACCTGATGGGCGACGAGCCCTACCTGCTGGAGGTCGGTTCGCCGGGTGCGGAGCGTCCGCTGGTGCTGCCCCGGCACTGGCAGCGTGCGCTGGGCCGGCTGGCCAAGGTCCACTTGGTCGACGGCGGGGAGATCGTCGCCCGGGTGCTGGAGGCGGACGAGGACGGCGCGTTGGTCGAGGTGCAGCCGGTGAAGGGGCGGGGGCGCCCGAAGGAGCGCCGGCTGGAGTACGGCGAGGTCGCCCGGGCGCGGGTCCAGGTCGAGTTCAACCGCAAGGACGACGAGCTCCTGGACGAGGAGGGGGACGACGGCGCCGAGTGAGCCGCCCGCCGTACGAACCATGATGAACGTGACGAAAGACGAGGAGGCGTAGCCGTGGACATCGACATGAGTGCCCTGCGCACGCTGGTCAACGAGAAGAACATCCCCTTCGACCTGCTGGTCGAGTCCATCGAGTCCGCCCTCCTCACCGCGTACCACCGCACCGAGGGCTCGCGCCGTCGCGCCCGGGTGCACCTGGACCGCAAGTCGGGCCACGTCACCGTGTGGGCGATGGAGGACCCGGCGGAGCTGGACGAGGGCGTCGAGCCGAAGGAGTTCGACGACACCCCGAGCGGCTTCGGCCGGATCGCGTCCAGCATCGGCATCCAGGTGATGATGCAGCGCCTGCGCGACGCCGCCGACGACCAGACCTTCGGTGAGTACGCGGGCAAGGAGGGCGACATCGTCACCGGTGTCGTCCAGCAGGGCAACGACCCGAAGAACGTGCTGGTCGACATCGGCAAGCTGGAGGCCATCCTGCCGCCGCAGGAGCAGGTTCCGGGCGAGGACTACCGGCACGGCACGCGGCTGAAGTGCTACGTGGTGGCGGTGCGCCGCGGTGTCCGCGGGCCGTCGGTGACGCTGTCGCGCACCCACCCGAACCTGGTGAAGAAGCTGTTCGCGCTGGAGGTCCCGGAGATCGCGGACGGCAGCGTCGAGATCGCCGCGATCGCCCGTGAGGCCGGCCACCGCACCAAGATCGCGGTCTGGTCGCGCCGGGCCGGGCTGAACGCCAAGGGCGCCTGCATCGGCCCGATGGGCTCCCGGGTGCGCGCCGTGATGGGCGAGCTGCACGGCGAGAAGATCGACATCGTCGACTGGTCCGAGGACCCCCGGGAGATGGTCGCCGCGGCGCTGTCCCCCGCGCGGGTGACCAGCGTGGAGATCGTGGACGCCGCCCAGCGTTCCGCCCGGGTGATCGTTCCGGACTACCAGCTGTCGCTGGCGATCGGCAAGGAGGGGCAGAACGCCCGCCTGGCCGCCCGCCTCACCGGGTGGCGGATCGACATCCGACCGGACACCGAGGGGCAGCCCGAGCCCCAGTAGGAAAATGTAGGGGCCGCGGCCCAGTAGTCAGTGTTGTCCTGGCCGTCCCCGCCGGTCCTCCGGGACTCGCGGGGCGGCGCCATGTCGCTTCGGAGGGGTAGACTTGCCTTCGTCTGGCCGGACGCATGTCCGAGCACGCCCGGAACGCACCTGCGTGGGCTGCCGCAAGCGCGCGGCCAAGCACCAGCTGTTGCGTGTCACGGCGGTCGAGGGCGTCTGCGTCCCTGATCCCCGTGGCGCACTGCCGGGCCGGGGCGCTCACCTGCACCCCGATCCGGCCTGCCTCGACCTCGCGGTCCGCCGTCGGGCGTTCCCCCGGGCCTTCCGGCTCCAGGGATCGCTCGACACGGAGCGGCTCCGCGGGTTCATCGAGGAGCGGGCAGGCGGGGCCCCCTAGGTGGGTCACCTCCCGCGACGGCCGCCGCTTGACGTGGCGGAGAACCACCGCAACAAGCACGGCGCTCGGTAGTCACGCGCGCCGTGCCACCAGTCAGGTACCTCGCGATGTGGAAGTAGGTCGAGATTGCGATGAGCACTCGATGAGTACGCGATGAGTACGCGATGGGTACGCCCATGAAGTAGCGACAGTCCGGCGGACGAGACCCCCGGACTCATAGACAGGAGTGAAGTGGCTAAGGTCCGGGTTTACGAACTCGCCAAGGAGCTTGGCTTGGAGAGCAAGGCCGTCATGGCCAAGCTCACCGAGCTCGGTGAGTTCGTCCGTTCGGCGTCCTCGACGATCGAGGCGCCGGTCGTACGCAAGCTGACTGACGCGCTTGGTGTGGCCCCCACCGGTGGTGGTTCCGCTGCCAAGCCGGGCCCGCGGAAGCCCGCGGCGCCCTCCCCGGCGGGCGGCTCCGC
>NZ_JAFLNG010000856.1 GCF_017427025.1 Streptomyces sp. FH025 | reverse complement strand
CGATGCACCCCGACGCCGGGCCCCCGCCCGAATTCGGCACCCCTGAAGGTCCGTTCCCGTTCCTCACCGTCGAAGGGCCGGGGGTGTACGAGATCCCGGTCGGCCCCGTCCACGCCGGCCTCATCGAACCCGGGTACTTCCGCTTCTCCGTCGTCGGCGAGACCATCCTCAAACTCAAGGCCCGCCTCTGGTTCGTCCACCGCGGCATCGAGAAGCTCTTCGAAGGCCGCGACCCGGAGCACGGCGCGCCGCTGGCGGAACGGATCAGCGGCGACACCGCCGTCGGCCACGCCCTCGCCTACTGCCTCGCCGCCGAGGAGGCCACCGGCCTGCGGGCACCCGCCGAGGCGCGACAGGCCCGTGCCCTGCTGCTGGAGCTCGAACGCCTCCACAACCACGTCACCGACCTCGGCGCCCTGTGCAACGACGTCGGCCACGGCATCCTCAACTCCCACGCCTGGCGCGTCCGCGAACGCCTGCTCCGCCTCAACCACGCCGTCACCGGCCACCGCCTGCTACGCGGTGGCGTCGTTCCCGGCGGTGCCGTCCTGCGCGGCCTCCCGGACCGTACCCAACTCGCCCGCGTCCGCACCGACCTGCGCGACCTCGTCGACCTGGCCCTCGGCCACCCCACCATCCTCGACCGCTTCACCGGCACCGCGATCCTGCCGACCCGGGCCGCCCGCGACCTCGGCTGCCTCGGCTACGTCGCCCGCGCCAGCGGCCTGCCCACCGACGCCCGGCGCGCTCACCCCCACCACGACCTCGGCGAACTCCTGACCAGCCGCACCCTCGACACCGGCGACGTCCTCGCCCGCTTCCGCATCCGCGCCCAGGAGGCCGACGACGCCCTCACCCTGATCGACCACCTCGGCGAAGGCCTGTCCCCGGGCGCCGTGGTGGACCTCGCCCCGCACCGGCCTGCCCGCGGCAGCGGCGTCGGCATCGCCGAGGGCTGGCGCGGCACCATCACCACCCGACTCGAACTCGGCTCCGACGGCACCCTCGCCCGAGTCAAGATCGTCGACCCGTCCTTCTTCAACTGGCCCGCGCTGCCCGTCGCCCTCGCCGACACGATCGTCCCCGACTTCCCCCTCACCAACAAGAGCTTCAACCTCTCCTACGCGGGCAACGACCTGTGACCACCCCGCTCGGGCAGGCGCTCCGCTCCGTCGGTTCCCGGCCCAAAGGTCGACAAAGCGCTTCAGTGCCTTTACGGCTACGGAGAGTGAACGCCCGTATCGGGATGAGTTATGCCACATCCATACGAATCCCGGCGCGGGCACTCGGGTGACGGGGTCGCGGTCTGGGATCCTCGGGCGCATGATCACGAAGCTCCGCGCGGCCTCCGCGCAATGGACCGTCGTCGTCCCCGCGGTGGCGTTCGTCGTCCTCGTCCTGACCTGGCACAAGGACCTGCCCGGCTGGGCGGTGGGCGTGGTCGCCGTGTTCCTGGTCGGCGCGGTGCTGGCCGCCGTGCACCACGCGGAGGTCATCGCGCACTGGACCGGCGAGCCGTTCGGATCACTGGTGCTCGCGGTGGCGGTCACCGTGATCGAGGTCGCGCTGATCGTGACGCTGATGGCCGACGGCGGGGACAAGTCCGCCACCCTGGCCCGGGACACGGTGTTCGCCGCCGTGATGATCACCTGCAACGGCATCCTCGGACTGTCCATCATCGTCGCCGCGATCAGGTACCGCACCGCCGTCTTCAACGCCGAGGGCACCGGCACGGCGCTCGCCTGCATCGCCACCCTCGCCACCCTGAGCATGGTGCTGCCGACCTTCACCACCAGCACGCCGGGCCCGCAGTTCTCCACCACCCAGCTCGGCTACGCGGCCGTCGCCTCGCTGGTGGTGTACGGCCTGTTCGTGGCCACCCAGACGCTGCGGCACCGGGACTACTTCCTGCCCGTCACCGCCGAGGGCAAGATCCGGGAGGACGAGGACGACCACGCGACCCCGCCCACCCTCAGGGCCGCCGGCGTCAGCCTGCTGCTGCTCGCCGTCGCACTGGTCTCGGTGGTCGGCCTGGCCAAGACCGTCTCGCCGACCATCGAGTCCGCGGTGGAGAGCGCCGGACTGCCGAACGCGGTGGTCGGCGTGGTGATCGCCCTGATGGTGCTGCTGCCGGAGACCATCGCGGCGCTGCGCGCGGCCCTGCGCAACCGGGTGCAGACCAGCATGAACCTGGCCCTCGGCTCGGCGCTCGCCAGCATCGGCCTGACCATCCCGGCCGTCGCGATCGCCTCCGCCTGGCTCCCCGGCCCGCTCGTCCTCGGCCTCGAACCCTCGCACATGGTGCTGCTGACCCTGACGGTCGTGCTCGGCACTCTGACGGTCATCCCGCGCCGGGCGACGCTGCTCCAGGGGGCGCTGCACCTGGGGGTGCTGGCGGAGTTCGTGGTGCTGGCGGTGAACCCGTGACGGGGCGCCGCCCGTAGTACCGGTTGGAAGCCCCTGGCCCGTACCCCCGTCGCGGCCAGGGGCTTCCGTCGTCCCCGGGCCGGTCCGGGGCGTGAACCGTGGAGGGCGCGCCGGCCGTACCTACGGCCGGGAGCCCCTGGTCCGGGAGCAGTCGTGGACCAGGGGCTCAGTGGTGCCGTGGCTCGCCGCCGCCGTCGGGTTCAGGGAGGCCGGGTTCAGGGCGGCGCCGGGATCAGGAGGAGGTGCGGCGACGGCGGGTGTAGACCACCGCGCCCGCGCCGCCGAGGAGCAGCACGGTGCCGGCGCCCGCGTACAGCAGGGTGCCGTCGCTCCCGGTGGTGGCCAGCTTCTTGCCGTCCGAGCCGGCGCCCGGGATCGGGGTCGGCACGCTGACCTTGGTGGGCGGGATCAGCGGCT
>NZ_JAFLNG010000855.1 GCF_017427025.1 Streptomyces sp. FH025 | reverse complement strand
CTCAAGGAACGGACGCTTCCTTCGAGCCGCCTTCCAGCGGGCCCTCCGGGCGCTTCATTCTTTCGTGTTTCCAGCTTATCAGATGTTTTCCGCTCCGCTTCCGGGGCTTCATCATCCAACTCGCCGGTGTCTTCCGGGGTTTGACGCCCCGTCCGACGTTTCAAACTCTAGCCGATCCCCGCTCCGAAAAGCGAATCCAGCCGCAATCCGGATAAACGAGCACGCCGAATAAGCACTGAGCCGCGCCCGCACATGGCAAGGCGACCCGGTCCGAAGCGGAACCTGGTGTTTCTCGTGGATTGGCCGCCCCGGGACCGTCCGCGCAAACGCGTGTCCGGTGCTCCCTGCCGAGCGACTGGTCGACAGTACTCCTACTCCGCGCCCGAAACAAACCGGCCCAGTAGCCCCCTCGACGAATACCGCCGTGCCGCCTGCACAGCAGGGGAGACGAGGCCTTCAACAAGGACAGGGTCACTTGGAGGTGTCGCGGGTGATCTGTTCCAGGACCTCGAGGTCTTCACCGCCGAGACCCCGCTCGGTCGCTACCAGGGCATCACCGACCAGGTGAGGGTGTCCGGCACCCCCGGCGCCCACCGCCTGCCCCCTATCCACCGGCAGGCCCCTAGCGGGTCGGCGCCTGGAACGGCTGGCGAACCCTTGCGCTAAAGATCGGGACCACCGGGTAACGGATCACGGTATGTTGACGTTTCATCAGTCGACCGAGGCCCGCAGAGCCGCCAGGGGACGCCACGGCGCCCGGAGGCCCCGCCTCGTGATCACGCACAGCGCAAGAACCAGCTCAGGACCAGCTCAGGACCAGCTCAGGACCAGCCGGAGGACAGCTTCCCGTGACCAGCGATTCGACCACCGACTCGACCACCCGCCCCGCCGAGGCCGCCGGAACCATCCGGATCGGCGGCGACCTGACCGTCAACCGCTTGGGTTTCGGCGCGATGCGCCTGGCCGGCCCCAACATCTGGGGCGAGCCGACCGACCCCGAGCAGGCCGTACAGGTCCTGCGGCGGGCCGTGGAGCTCGGCGTGACCTTCATCGACACCGCCGACGCCTACGGCCCCTTCACCTCGGAGACGACGATCCGTCGGGCTCTCCACCCCTACGCAGACGACCTGGTCATCGCGACCAAGGCCGGTCAGACCCGCCCCGGCCCGTACGAGTGGGTGCCGCTCGGTCGGCCGGAGTACCTCCGCCAGCAGGCGGAGTTGAGCCTGCGCCACCTCGGCCTGGAGCGCATCGACCTGTTCCAGCTGCACCGGATAGACCCGGCCGTGCCGCTGGAGGAGCAGATCGGCGCGCTGAAGCAGCTGCAGGAGGAGGGGAAGATCCGCCACATCGGTCTGTCCGAGGTGACGGTCGAGGAGATCGAGCGCGCCCGCCGGACCGCCGAGATCGTGTCGGTGCAGAACCTCTACAACCTGGCCGACCGTAAGTACGAGGACGTGCTGCACTACTGCGAGCAGCACGGACTCGCCTTCATCCCCTGGTTCCCGATGGCCTCGGGCGAGCTCGCCCAGCCCGGCGGTCGGCTCGCCTCCGTGCTGGCGTCCCACTCCGCGACGGCCCCGCAGCTCGCGCTGGCCTGGCTGCTGCGGCACTCGCCCGCGCTGCTGCCGATCCCGGGCACGACCTCGGTCGAGCACCTGGAGGAGAACACGGCCAGCGCCCTGATCGACCTGTCCGACGAGGAGTACGAGGCGATCAGCGCCGCCCTCTGACCCGAATCGCCGACCGGCGCCTCACGGGGGCCCGCACCGGACACCCGGTGCGGGCCCCCTCGTCGGTCAGTCGATCAGCAGGCCAGCAGGTCAGGAGGTCAGGAGGCCAGGAGGTCAGTAGGCCGACGGCCCCGGCCGCCGCACCAGTTCGGTCTCCGCCGTGAGCGCCCTAACCAGCTCCAGGTAGTGCGGGGAGCGCCGCGGCGGCAGCAGCCCCGGGATGATCACGTCCCACATCTCCGCCACCCGCTGCGGGAACGACCGGTCCAGCAGCGCCGCCCGGCTCATCAGCTGGATCCCCGTGACGGCGCTGATGATGAAGCCGGCGCAGGCCCGCGGGTCGATGGTGGGGCGCACGTCCAACTCGGCCACGGCCCGCTCCAGTTGCCCTGCGACCACCTCGACCCACTCCCCGTAGCTCTCGCGCGCCGCGCCGCCGGGCACCGCCCGTTCGAGCGTCAGGCGCATACCGGCCCGGGTCACCGGATCCCACAGCACCCGGCCCGCGAGCTCGAAGGTCATCCGGACCACCGTCTCGAACCCCGGGAGGTCCATCGCGAGCAGCTTCTCGCTCGCCTTCCGCGTGAGCTCGTCCTGCCGCTCGATCACGGCCAGCGCGAGCTCCTCCTTCGAGGCGAAGTGGAAGTACAGCGCACCCTTGGTCACCCTGCCCTGCCCCGCGATGTCGTTGAGGCTCGCGGCTCCGTAGCCCTGGCGATCGAACAGATATGCAGCAGCTTCGATGATCGTGGCGCGAGTCAGCTCGGCGCGAGGCTGCCTTGTCATCAGTTGCACCCCGGAAACGACGATGAGACGGGTTGGCCGGTACGTAACCCCCCGGTCAGGGAGGCCGCATCGGCCGCGACGAATCAGATTGGACGACCATAGGTCACATCATGTGCCGGTGCTCCGGTTTCACATCGCCGCAGCTCGCGACGGTGGTTTCGATCGCTCACGACGTTCCCCCGAGGCGACGGCGCCGTCGTTCGACCCGCCGGACGCCGTCTACACCGTTGTGACCCAGCACACCGTACGACACCAGGTGGTCACTTAGACCCCTCGCGGCATCCACCTTTTTCGGCCACCGCCTCCACCATCTCCCTTCCGCCCGCGGAGGC
>NZ_JAFLNG010000854.1 GCF_017427025.1 Streptomyces sp. FH025 | reverse complement strand
ACAGCAACGGGGACCTTCACGGGTACGACCTGCACGACAAAGGGATGAGCGATGGAACGACCTCGGATCCTGATCGTGGGCGGTGGCTTCGCCGGCCTGGAGTGCGCCCGCCGCCTGGAACGCAAGCTTGCGCCGTCGGAGGCCGAGATCTCGCTGGTCACACCGTACAGCTACCAGCTCTACCTCCCTCTCCTCCCGCACGTGGCCGCCGGCGTCCTCACTCCGCAGTCCGTGGCCGTCTCGCTGCGCCGCACCCTGCGCCGCACGCACATCGTCCCCGGCGGCGCCATCGGCGTGGACCCGGCCTCCAAGGTGTGCGTCGTCCGCAAGATCACCGACGAGGTGATCGCGCAGCAGTACGACGTCCTGGTGCTCACCCCCGGCAGCATCACCCGCTCCTTCGACATCCCGGGCCTGACCGACTACGCCCGCGGCATGAAGACGCTCGCCGAGGCGGCCTACGTCCGCGACCACGTGATCGCCCAACTCGACCTCGCCTCCGCCACCTTGGACCAGAAGGAACGCGAGTCCCGGTTGCAGTTCGTGGTGGTCGGCGGCGGCTACGCCGGCACCGAGACGGCCGCCTGCCTGCAACGCCTGACCACCGCCGCCGCCCGCCGCTACCCGCGGCTGGACGCCAGGCAGATCAAGTGGCACCTGATCGACATCGCCCCCAAGCTGATGCCCGAGCTCGGCGATGCGCTCGGCACCGCCGCCCTGGAGATCCTGCGCGGCCGCGGCATCGAGGTGTCGCTGGGCGTCTCGGTGGCCGAAGTCACCGCCGAGACGGTCAAGTTCACCGATGGCCGAGTGCTTCCCTGCCGCACGCTGATCTGGACCGCCGGGGTGGCCGCGAGCCCGCTGATCGGCACTCTGGACGCGGAGACGGTCCGCGGCCGGCTCGCCGTGACGGCGGAGATGCGGGTGCCGCAGTTCGAGGGCATGTTCGCGCTCGGCGACGCCGCCGCCGTCCCCGACCTCGCCAAGGGCGACGGCGCGGTCTGCCCGCCGACCGCCCAGCACTCCGCCCGGCAGGGCCGCGCGGTGGCCGACAACGTGATCGCCTCGCTCCGCAACCAGCCGCTCGAACCGTACTACCACAAGGATCTCGGCCTGGTGGTCGACCTCGGCGGCAAGGACGCGGTCTCCAAGCCGGTCGGCGTCGAACTCCACGGTGTGCCCGCCCAGTTGGTGGCGCGCGGCTACCACCTGATGGCGATGCGCACCAATGCGGCGAAGGTCCGGGTGGGCACGAACTGGCTGATCAACGCGACCGCCGGAGACGACTTCGTCCGCATCGGCTTCCTCTCCCGCCAGCCCGCCCGGCTGCGCGACTTCGAGTACACCGACGCCTATCTGACGAAGGATCAGGTCCGCGCCCACGCCCAGTCCCTGCTCGCCAAGGGCTGACCCGAGGCCGCTGCCCGGAGCCCTCGCCGCCACCGCGACAGCGGGGGCTCCGGGACGCCGCGTCACCTCGCGGTCAGGTACATCCCGCTCGCGTCCTGCCCCGCCGTGTTGCGGCAGGCGTAGTCGCCGGTGCTCTGCCCCCACAGCAGGGTCAGGCAGCGCCCGAGCGCCAACTGCCCGTAGTAGTCGGGGTGCATCGACTCCCGCAGCACGCCCTGGGTGGTGTTGAGCCCACCGTCCAGGAAGCGCGCCCACTCGCTGGTGGTCGCGGACGGGCCGGAGCCCGCGGTGGGCTGCTGAGTGGCCGTCGAGCAGACCTCGCGGCCCTGCAGCGTGTCGGACAGGTCCAGGAACTGCACGCCCTTGGTGGCCGCGACCCCGGCGAGCGCCTTGGAGATCTGCGGCACCATCGAGTCGCGCGCCCAGTCGGCGTCCGCGTTCCAGAACGGGCAGCCGCCGGTGTCCGAGCGGCTCCAGCCGCTCTCCGGGTAGCGCATCTCGGCGCTGCGCGGGATCGGCGACGGGTAGGACTGGAGGACCAGCCGGTAGTCCGTCCGCGCGTAGCCGGCGTCGGCCATCACCGCGCGGATCTCGTCTATCGCCTTGCCGACCCCGGCCATCGCGGTCGGCATCTGCTGGTCGACCGAGGACTGCGCCGAGTCGTGGCAGTACGAGTACCAGATCAGGTAGTCCTGCACGCAGTTGGAGATGATCCCGCTGAAGCCGAGGTCGTTGCCGCCGATCGACAGCGTGATCAGCTTGACGTCGTTCTGCCGCGCCACGGTGGCGAGTTGGTCCGCCTGCGGGGCCTCTCCCTTGAGCGACTGGCCGCCGTCGACGGCGCGGAAGACGTTCGCGGTGACGGCTCCGGAGCAGGCCAGGTTGATCCGGTTCTGCGCGGTCGTCGACGCACCGAGCACCTCGGCGACATCGGAGCGGTCGCAGCCGCTCGCCGCCGTGGTGCCGTAGACCAGCGAGGGGTCGGCCGAACTGCCGTTCCAGGCCCGGTCGGTGCCGTTCCGGCTGCCGCTGGTGCCGGCGGCGTTGCCCATCCAGCGCCCGGCCTCACCGGAGATGTAGCTGTCGCCGAGCGCGACGCTCGCGGTGGGACCGGAGGGAACGGCGGGGGCGACGGGAACCGCCGCCGAGGCGGGCGCGGCGACGGCCAGCCCGGTCACGGCCAGCGGGAGCACGGCGGCTGCGGTCAGCGGGAGCACGGCGGCTGCGGTCAGCAGCCGTCGGGCGAGGCGGGGCGCACGACGGGTGATGCTCGAACGGTTTCCGGGCACGACGGAACTCCTGCGGCTCGGTCTCCCCGTGGTGTGGGGACGGGAAGACGCCTGGGTGAGGGTGGGCCGCCGGCCGGTGGCGCGAAGAAGATGACATGCCCTCGCCCGCCGCCGCTAGGCGTCTGCGGCAGGTTTCCGCATTTGTTTCCGCAT
>NZ_JAFLNG010000853.1 GCF_017427025.1 Streptomyces sp. FH025 | reverse complement strand
CGGTCTGTCGTAGGGCCAGCGGGCTGGGCACCTCCGGGGTGCCGAGCAGCTGCCGCTGCCAGGCCGCGTGGTCGGCGAACTGGATGGTCAGCGGAGGGAGTTCGGGGGCGCGTCCGGCGAGGCGGGCGGCGTAGGCGGTGGCCAGGTCGCGGACCAGGGGCGTGGTGGAGGCGCCGTCGCTCGCGATGTGGTGGAGCAGCAGGAGCAGGGTGTGGCGCTCCGGGCCGTCCGTGAACAGCGTCGCCCGTACCGGCGGTTCGGCGGACAGGTCGAAGGCGTGCCGGACGGCCTCCGTCAACTCGCCGGTTCCGGCGTGCAGTTCGATCGGCACGGCGGGAAGGATCCGCTGGTACGGCGTACCGTCCGGCTCCTCGCCGTAGACCGTGCGCAGGACTTCGTGCCGGGCGGTGAGGTCGCCGAGGGCGAGGGCGAGCGCCGACCGGTCGAGCGGGCCGGTGAGGGTTAGTGCCAGCGGGATGTTGTAGGTGGGGCTGGGGCCTTCGAGTCGGTGCAGGAACCAGAGGCCGCGCTGGGCGGGCGAGAGCGGCATCCGCTCGGTGCGGGGTACGGGCACCAGGGCGGGGCGCCCCTCGGGTTCCGGCTCCGTGCCGGCCTGGAGGAGGGCGGTACGGAGGAGGGCGGCGAGAGCGGCCGGAGTCGGGTGGCGGAAGACGTCGGCGAAGGCGACCGGCGCGGCGAAGGTCTCGCGCAGCCGGGCGGCCAGGCGTCCGGCGAGCAGGGAGTGGCCGCCGAGGTCGAAGAAGGAGGCCTCCCGGCCGGGCGCCTCGGGCAGGCCGAGGACGTCGGCGAACAGGCCGCAGACCAGCTCCTCCTGCGCGGTGGCGGCCGCCGGGCCGGTCGTGGCGGCCTCGGGCTCCGGCAGGGCGCGGTGGTCGAGCTTGTCGTGGGCGGTGCGCGGCAGTTCGTCCAGCAGCAGGACGGCCGCCGGGACGAGGTGCGCGGGCAGCCGGGCGGCGAGCGCGGCGCGCAGCTCCTCCGGGTCCGGGGCGCCGCCGGGGGCGGGGACGGCGTAGCCGAGCAGCCGCTTGCCCTGCGGTCCGGGTCGGGCGATGACCGCGGCCTGGGCGACGCCGGGCAGTTCGGCGAGGGCGGCGGCGATCTCGCCGGGCTCGACCCGGAAACCGCGGATCTTCACCTGATCGTCGGCGCGGCCGAGGAACTCCAGGGTGCGGTCGGGGCGGCGGCGGGCGAGGTCGCCGGTGCGGTACATCCGGCTGCCGGGCGGGCCGAAGGGGTCGGCGAGGAAGCGTTCGGCGGTGAGGTCGGGGCGGCCGAGGTAGCCGCGGGCCAGACAGGCGCCGGCCACGTACAGTTCGCCGGTGACGCCGTCGGGCGCGGGCCGCAGCGAGCCGTCCAGGACGTAGGCGCGGGAGCCGCGCACCACCCGGCCGAGCGGGGCGCCGTCGGGGCCGGGGGTCCAGGCGTAGGCGTCGACGGTGCTCTCGGTGGGGCCGTAGAGGTCGATCGGGTGCAGGCCGGGGGTGGCGGTGAGGCGCTGCCAGAGCGCGGGCGGGGTGGCCTCGCCGCCGACCGCGAGGACGGACGGGCGGTGCCGGTCCTCGCCCTGGCCGCCTTCGCCCTGGACGCCATCGCCTTGGATGTACTCGTCCAGGATGTGCTCGTCCAGGATGCCTTCGGCGAGCAGGACTTCGAGGTAGGAGGGGGTGAGGTCGAGGTAGTCGATGCGCTCGCGGTGGAGGTGGTCGGCGAGGGCGGCCGGGTCGCGGTAGGTGGCGTCGTCGAGCAGGTGGAGTTCGTGGCCGTGGACCATCCACAGCACCGGGTCCCAGGAGGCGTCGAAGGCGAAGGAGGCGCTGTGGGCGATGCGCAGCCGTTCGCGGCCGGTGCGGCGGAGGGCGGGGGCGATGTGGTCCTCGCCGTGGCCGGCGTGCAGGTTGGCGAGCGAGGCGTGGGTGACGACCACGCCCTTGGGGCGACCGGTGGAGCCCGAGGTGTGCAACACGTAGGCGGGGTCGTCGAGTTGGGGCGCGGGTGGCGCGGTGTCGGGCTCGGCGCCGGTGTCCTGCGGCCGCACGGTGGGCAGGCCGGGCGGCAGGTCGAGGGCGGCGAGGGCCTCGTCGGTGCCGACCGCGCAGACCGGGCGGGCGTCGGCCAGCACGGCGGCGATCCGCTGCCGGGGGTGGGCGAGGTCGAGGCTGACGCAGGCGCCGCCGGCCTTGAGGACGCCGAGCATCGCGACCAGGGTGTCCGCGCTGCGCGGCAGGGCGATCGCGACCGGTGCGCCGCCGCGCACGCCGAGGGCGGCCAGGCGGTGCGCGAGGCGGTTGGCGGCCGCGTCGAGTTCGGCGAAGGTGAGGGTGGTCGAGCCGCAGCGGACCGCCACGGCGCCCGGGGTGCGGGCGGCCTGGGCGGCGAACAGCTCGGGTAGGGTCCGCTCGACCGGCGGCTCGGCGCGGCCCTCGGTGGCGCGGCGCAGGCCGTCCGCGTCCAGCAGGTCGATCCTGGCGATCGGCGTGCGGGGAGCGGTGAGCAGCAGGTCGGCGAGGGCGTCGAGGTAGCGCAGCAGGCCGTCGCGGTGGGCGGCGAGCGAGGCGGTGCCGTGGCGGGCCGGGTCGGCGTCGAGGACCAGGCGCAGGGCGCCGTCGGGGCCGGGCGAGACGTTCAGGGCGAGGTCGTCCACCGGGCCGGCGGCCAGGTTGCGGACGACGCCGGGCAGACCGGCCAGGTCGAGGTCACTCTCGAAGGCCTTGATGTTGACCATCGGGCCGAACAGGGCGCGGCGTTCGCCGGTGAGGCCGAGGTCGCGGCGCAGGTCTTCGAGGGGGTAGCGCTGGTGGCGGCGGGTGGTGCGCAGGGCGCGGACCACCTGGCG
>NZ_JAFLNG010000852.1 GCF_017427025.1 Streptomyces sp. FH025 | reverse complement strand
CGCCCGCCCCGACGCCGGCGGCCGCACCCCCTCCGACTACCCGCTGGCCGGCCTCGACCAGGCCGGCGTGGACCGGATCGTCGGCGACGGACGCGACGTCGAGGACCTGCTGCCGCTGACCCCGCTCCAGGAGGGCATGCTCTTCCACCGCCTGGTCGGCGGCCCCGACGACGTCTACCTCGACCAGGCCGCCCTGCTGCTGGAGGGCGTCGCCGACCCGCACGCCCTCGCCCTCGCCTGGCAGCGCGTCGCCGACCGCACGCCCGCGCTGCGCACCTCGGTGGTGTGGGAGGGCGTCCCCGCACCGCTCCAGGTCGTGCGCAGGAGCGTCCGGCTGCCCGTCACCCACCTGGACCTACGGGCCGTCGACCCCGGCGAGCACGCCGAGCGGCTGGCCCGGCTGGGCGCCGACGACCTCGCCCGCGGCCTGGACCTCGCCACCGCGCCGCTCACCCGGCTCACCCTGGTCCGGCTGCCCGACGCCCGGCTGCACCTGCTGTGGACCTCCCACCACCTGATCCTGGACGGCTGGAGCCTCGCCCAGGTGCTCACCGACGTGTTCGACGAGTACGCGTCCCTCACCACCGGCGCCGCACCCGCACCGGCGGTGCGCCGGCCCTTCGCCGACTACGTGCGCTGGCTCGCCGACCGGGACACCGGGGCCGCCCGCACCCACTGGCGGGGCGTCCTCGACGGCTTCGCCACCGCCACCCCGCTGCCCGCCGACCGGGTCAGGCACGAGGACCACCGGGCCCGCTCGGCCGAGGCCCACACCGCCGCCCTGTCCGAGGAGGTCTCCGAGCGGCTGGCCCGCACCGCCCGGCAGGCCGGGCTCACCCTCGGCACCGTCGTCCAGGGCGCCTGGGCCCTGCTGCTGTCCCGCTACAGCGGCGAGCCGGACGTGCTGTTCGGGACGACCGTCTCCGGCCGCCCCGAGGAACTGCCCGGCGTCGAGTCGATGATCGGCATGTTCATCAACACCCTGCCCACCAGGGTCCTGGTGGACGGCGGCCGCACCGCCGCCGCCTGGCTGCGCGAACTCCAGGAGTCGCAGGCCGAGGCCCGGCGCCACAGCGCGGTCTCGCTCGCCGAACTCACCGGCCTCAGCGACGTCCCGGCCGGCGGCGCCCTGTTCGACAGCCTCGTCGCCTTCGAGAACTACCCCTTCGACGACGCCCGCACGGCCGGCACCGGGATCCGCCTGGCCGACGTCTCCTCGCGCGACGCCACCAACTACCCCCTCGTCCTGCGCGCTCACCAGGGCGAGCGCCTCGGCTTCGACCTCGCCTACGACCCGGAGCTGTTCGACGCCGAGACCGTCCGCACCCTCGCCGAGCGGCTCCGCCTGCTGCTCACCGACCTGGCCCGGGGGCTGGACCGCCCGCTGCGCGCCCTGGAGTGGACCACCGCCGAGGAGCGGCGGCGCCTGCTGACCGACTGGAACGGCACCGTGCAGGGCCGACCCGACCGCACCCTGGTGGACCTGTTCGAGGCCCAGGCCGCCCGCACCCCGCACGCCGAGGCCGTCACCTCCGGCGAGGAGCGCCTCGACTATGCCACCCTGGACGCCCGGGCCGGCCGGCTCGCCCACCGGCTCGCCGAACTCGGCGCCGGGCCCGAGGAGTTCGTCGCCCTCGCACTGCCCCGTACGGCCGAGCTGGTGGTGGCCGTCCTCGCCGTCCTCAAGACCGGCGCGGCCTACCTGCCGCTCGACCCGGGCCTGCCCGCCGAACGCCGCGACCAACTGCTGCGCGACGCGGCCCCGGTGGCCCTGGTGACGACCTCCGCCGTACCCGCCGAGGTGCCCGTCATCGCCCTCGCCGACCCCGGGGTGCGCGCCGACCTGGCCCGCCGCCCGGCCGGCCCGCTCCCCGCCCGGCACCGCCCGCTGCCGGACAGCCCCGCCTACGCCATCTTCACCTCCGGCTCCACCGGCCGCCCCAAGGGCGTCGTGGTGCCCCACGCCAACGTGGTGCGGCTGTTCGAGCAGACGCGGGGCCTCTTCGGCTTCGACGAGCGGGACGTCTGGACGCTGTTCCACTCCTACACCTTCGACTTCTCGGTCTGGGAGCTGTGGGGCCCGCTGCTGCACGGCGGCCGGCTCGTCGTCGTGCCCGAGGACACCGCCCGCTCCCCGGAGGACTTCCTGCGGCTGCTCGCCGACGAGCGCGTCACCGTCCTCAACCAGACCCCGTCCGCGTTCCACCCGCTGGCCCGCGCGGACGCCGAACACCCGGAACTCTCACGCCGGTTGACACTCCGTACGGTGGTCTTCGGCGGCGAGGCGCTGGACGTCACCCGCCTCGCCGACTGGTACGAGCGCCACCCCGAGGACGCGCCGCGCCTGGTGAACATGTACGGCATCACCGAGACCACCGTGCACGTCACCCACGCCGAGCTGGACCGGGCGAGCGCCACCCTCGGCGGCCCCGGCCCGATCGGCACCGGCATCCCCGACCTGCGGCTGTACGTGCTCGACGGCGACCTCGCCCCGGTGCCCCCGGGCGCCGTCGGCGAACTGTACGTGGCGGGGGAGGGCCTGGCCCGCGGCTACCTGGGCAGGCCCGGACTGACCGCCGCCCGCTTCCTCGCCGACCCGTTCGGCGCCCCGGGCACCCGGATGTACCGCACCGGCGACCGGGCCCGCTGGCAGCACGACGGTACCCTGCGCTACCTGGGCCGGGCCGACCAGCAGGTCAAGATCCGCGGCTACCGGATCGAACCCGGCGAGATCGAGGCCGCCCTCCAGACCCACCCGGGCGTGGCCCAGGCCACCGTGGGCGTCCACGAGGACGCCTCCGGCACCCGCCGACTGGTCGCCCACGTCGTCCCCGCCGAGGGCTCCTCGCCGCCGCCCGCCGCCGAACT
>NZ_JAFLNG010000851.1 GCF_017427025.1 Streptomyces sp. FH025 | reverse complement strand
TGTCATGACCCTCCGCAAGCCGTCCGCCGCACTGCCCCTCGCCGCGCTGGTGGCCGCCGCCGCGCTCACCGCGTGCGCGCCGCAGGACGCCAAGTCCGACGGGGCCGCCGCCTCCGGTGCCTCGGGCACGGCGGGTGCGGCCGCTGCGGCGGCGAGCTGCGCGCCGGGCGGGTTGGCCACCCGTACGTCCGGGAAGCTGACCATCGGCACCGACAAGCCGGCGTACGACCCGTGGTTCTCCGAGGACAAGCCGGAGAACGGCAAGGGCTTCGAGTCGGCCGTGGCGTACGCCGTGGCGGAGAAGCTGGGCTACCCGAAGGACAAGGTCTCCTGGGTGGTCTCGCCGTTCGGCAAGGCGACCGCGCCGGGGGCCAAGGACTTCGACTTCGACATCAACCAGGTGTCCATCAGCGACGAGCGCAAGCAGGCCGTGGACTTCTCCTCCGGCTACTACGACGTGCGCCAGGCCGTCATCGCGCTGAAGGGCTCGAAGGCGGCGGATGCCAAGAGCATCGCCGATCTGAAGGGCGCCAAGCTGGGCGCGCAGGTCGGCACCACCAGCCTGGACACCGTCACCAACACCATCAAGCCGAGCACCCAGCCGGCCGTGTTCGACTCCAACGACCTGGCCAAGGCCGCGCTGAAGAACGGTCAGGTCGAGGCGCTGGTGGTGGACCTGCCGACCGCCTTCTACATCACCGGCGCCGAGGTGCCGGAGGCTCAGGTGGTGGGGCAGTTCGAGACGGCCTCGCAGGGTGAGCAGTTCGGCCTGGTGCTGGACAAGGGCTCCAAGCTGACCACCTGCGTGTCGCAGGCGGTGGACGCGCTGCGCGCGGACGGGACGCTGGCGAAGCTCGAGAAGCAGTGGCTGTCCGACGCCGTCTCGGCACCGGTGCTGAAGTGAGCGGGGACGCGAGAACGGCGGAACCGGTCGACGTCACGAAGGACGGGGCCGAGGACGCGGACGACGGCTACCGCCCGTCCCAGCGGCGGCTGGCGCACGAGGCGTACCGGCGCGGACGGGCCCGGCGCTCGGCGCTGATCGCCACCGCGTCGACCCTGGTGACGGCGGTCGCGCTCTACCTGCTGATCGTCAACTCCCCCGGCTGGGAGGTGACCCGGCGCACCTTCTTCAACCTGGACTACGCCCGGCAGGCGCTGCCCGAGGTGCTGCGGGGGCTGCGGCTCAACCTGGAGCTGATGCTCGGCTGCGGGGTGCTCATCCTCCTGTTCGGTCTGCTGCTCGCGGTGCTGCGGACGCTGCGCGGGCCGGTGTTCCTGCCAGTGCGGCTGCTGGCGACGGCGTACGTGGACTTCTTCCTCGGGCTGCCGATGATCATCTGCCTTCTGGTCATGATCACCGGGGTGCCGGCGCTCCGGCTCAGCGGGGTGACCACCGATCCGCTGCTGCTCGGCGGGGCGGCACTGGTGCTGACGTACTCGGCGTACGTGTCGGAGGTCTTCCGCTCGGGCATCGAGTCGGTGCACCCGAGCCAGCGGGCGGCGGCGCGGTCGCTGGGGCTGACCAACGCGCAGGCGATGCGGTACGTGGTGCTGCCGCAGGCGGTGCGCCGGGTGGTGCCGCCGCTGCTGAACAACCTGGTGAGCCTTCAGAAGGACACCGGGCTGGTCTCCATCGGCGGTGCGATCGACGCGGTGTACGCGGCGAAGATCATCGCGGCGCACTCGTTCAACTTCACGCCGTACCTGGTGGCGGGGCTGGTGTTCATCGTGCTGACCATTCCGCTGACCCGGTTCGCCGACTGGCTGACCGGCCGGATGAACCGTCGCCAGTTCCAAGGGGGTGCGGTATGACCGCGGGTCTCGCGAGTCCGAGCGCAGGTGCAGCTGCGGGCGCGGGTTCGGGTTCGGGCGCCGGCGCGGGTTCGGGCGACGTGCTCCGGCTGGAGTCGGTGCGCAAGAGCTTCGGCGGCCAGGTGGTGCTGCGCGACGTGGGCCTCGCTGTGCCCGAGCACTCGGTGACGGCACTGATCGGGGCGTCCGGCTCCGGGAAGTCCACGCTGATGCGGTGCGTCAACCTGCTGGAGCGGATCGACGACGGGGCGATCTTCCTGGACGGCGAGGAGATCACCGACCCCCGGGCCGACGAGGACGCCGTACGGCGCCGGATCGGGGTGGTTTTCCAGTCGTACAACCTGTTCCCGCACATGACGGTGCTGGACAACATCACGCTCGCGCCGCGCCGGGTGCACCGGGCCGGACGGGCGGAGGCCGAGGCGCGGGCGCTGGAGCTGCTGGACAGGCTCGGGCTGGCGGCGAAGGCGAAGGAGTACCCGGACCGGCTCTCCGGCGGGCAGCAGCAGCGCGTCGCCATCGTGCGGGCGCTGGCCGCCGGGCCCCGGTTGCTGCTGCTCGACGAGATCACCGCGGCGCTCGACCCGGTGCTGGTCGGGGAGGTGCTCTCGGTCGTACGGGACCTCAAGGAGCAGGGGATGACGATGGTCCTCTCCACCCATGAGATGGGCTTCGCGCGCGAGGTCGCCGACCAGGTCTGCTTCCTGGACGGCGGGGTGGTGCTCGAACAGGGGCCGCCGGAGCAGGTGTTCGGCGATCCGCAGGAGGAGCGGACCCGGCAGTTCCTCAGCCGGGTGGTCGCCTCGGGGCGGCTCCCGGGCTGAGCCTCCGGCGACGGGGCGGTGGTCGGCGCTCGGCGCTCGGCCGGAGCGGTATGGGTCGGTTCGGGTCGCGTGAGGCGGCTCGCACCACGGTGGGCACCACTGTGCGCCCCTGTACGCGCCCTGGTCGCGCCAGGGAGGGAACCGTGATCGTGGACGGGACAGCCGTCATCGCGGGCGAATGACAGCGAACAGGCGACAGAGAACAGATGACAGATGACAGATGACAGATGA
>NZ_JAFLNG010000850.1 GCF_017427025.1 Streptomyces sp. FH025 | reverse complement strand
CGTGGTCAGGGCGGGTGGAAACGCTCGACGCCGGACCCCTAGGCCAGCTGCGGGGCGACCCGGGAGGCGATCAGCTCCAGGTGGTCGAGGTCGTCCAGGTCGAGGACCTGGAGGTAGATCCGCTCGCTGCCCACGGCCGCGTACCGGCCGATCTTCTCCACCACCTCGTCCGGGCTGCCGGCCAGGCCGTTGGCCTTCAGCTCGTCGACCTCGCGGCCGATCACGGCGGCCCGGCGGGCCACCTCGGCGTCGTCCCGGCCGACGCAGACGACCAGGGCGTTGGAGTACACCAGCTCGTCGGCCGGGCGCCCGGCCCGCTCGACGGCGGTCCGGACCCGGCCGAACTGGGCCTCGGTGTCCTCCACCGAGGCGAACGGCAGGTTGAACTCGTCGGCGAAGCGGGCGGCCAGGGCCGGGGTGCGCTTCGGACCGAGGCCGCCGACCAGCACCGGGATGCGCTCCTGGGCGGGCTTGGGCAGCGCGGGCGAGTCGGTGAGCGTGTAGTACTCGCCGGCGAAGTCGAAGGTGTCGCCGAGCTTGGTCCTCCACAGCCCGGTGATGATCGCCAGCTGCTCCTCCAGCCGCCCGAACTTCTCCTTCGGGAAGGGGATGCCGTACGCGGTGTGCTCGGCCTCGTACCAGCCCGCGCCGAGGCCGAACTCGACCCGGCCGCCGCTCATCGCGTCCACCTGGGCGACCTGGATCGCGGTGACGCCCGGCAGCCGGAAGGTGGCGGCGGTCATCAGGGTGCCGAGGCGGATGGTGCTGGTCTCGCGGGCGAGGCCGGCCAGGGTGATCCAGGCGTCGGTGGGCCCGGGCAGGCCGTCGACGCCGCCCATGCTGAGGTAGTGGTCGGATCGGAAGAAGGCGCTGAAGACGCCGAGCTCCTCAGCGGTGCGGGCGACCTTCAGGAGGGTGTCGTAGCTCGCGCCCTGCTGGGGCTCGGTGAAGATGCGGAGATCCATGCCGCCCATTCTGGTACGGACCACCCGCCGGTGAGCGTGGGGAACCGGCCATGCCGCGCACCCGTCCGCAGCCGGCCGGAGCATGCCTCGAAGGTGGCCAAGGTCTCAGCACGGGTGGCTTTCCCTCCCGGCCCGTTCGCCTACGGTGGACGGATGTTCGCGACCTCCGACGACTCCTTCCGGCGTTCCCCCGACGAACCGGCCGGCTGCCCGCTGCCCGGCATCGTGGCCGCCTTCACGCCCCGGCTGGCCGAGTTCGCCTTCGAGCCCGGCTTCGTCGCGGAGGTCGACCAGCACGCGGCGATGCTGCGCGAGCTGCTGTACGCGCAGGGGCCGGAGCTCGCGCCCCGGCCCCTGGACCGTGAGGAACTGTCGGACTACGCGCTGGGTTTCCTGGACGCGCTCGCCGAGATCGGCTGGCGGGAGCCGGTGGGCTACGACTACGCCGTCACCCGGCTGACCGCGATCTGCTGGCTGGTGCGCGAGCAGGGCCTGCTGGAGGTCTGAGGCCGCTCGGGGTCCGTCTCGGCTACCTCGGCTGGTCGCCCTCGATGCCCGGGGCGGGCGGGGTGCCCGGACCGGTCTGGGTGGTCGGCCGGCTCGGCTGGCCGCCGAGCGCGTCGGAGCGCCCGGCCTGGTAGGCGGTGCCGCGCAACCGGGAGCTCTCCTGCTCGGCGTTGTTCAGCCAGCGCTCCCAGCGCTGGCGCATCGGCATGATCAGGCCGCCGCCGACGCCGACCACCAGCACACCGGTGATGGCGGCGAGCGCCGCGATCAGTACCGGCCCGGTGATCGCGGTGGCGATCCCGGCCTGGCCCAGCGCCGCGATCACGCCGAGACCCACGATGAACGCCCAGACGAGGGTCGAGACGGTCCGGCCGTACGAGGCGCCGGAGAGCGAGTTTCCGACGATGTCGCGCACGCCGTTGGCGATGGCCATGGCGACCACCACGATCGCGACCGCGACGATGCCCCGGGGCAGCCAGGCCACGATGCTGTGGATCATCACACTGATCGGGTTCGGCCCGAAGACGCCGAACGCCAGTTGCAGGGCCATCAGCAGGATCGCGTAGTAGACGATCTTGCAGATGATGCCGGTCATGTCGTACTTGGACCCGCTCAGGTAGCGGGCCATCCCGGCCCGCTGGGAAACCCGCTCCGAGCCGACCCGGCGCAGCACGCGGTCCAGTACCTTGGCGATGGCCTTCGCCACGAACCAACCGATGACCAGGATCGCCAGGAAGGCGATGAACTGCGGAATGAACTTGGCGATCTTGGACCAGGCTTCGGTGAACCCCGATCCGAAGTCGACGGACAGTGCGAGCTGCTGAGCCACGGAGTCCTCCACTCGGTGACACCGCGCCACGAGCGGCGCGGGCGGCCCCCCACCCTTCGTGAATAGCAGCCCGCCGTCCGTACCGCGCGCCCCCGGTGTCCGGGATGGTTCCGTCGGGTGAAGCTCCGGCCGTCCGCACGCGTACAGTGGCGGTCCCGGGGAAACGGGCGACGGACCACGGGGGCGGGACGGAGCGACGGTGATCGGAAACAGCGTGGACGGCGGTGCGGCCGCACACCGCGCCCTGCGGTGGCGGCACCTCCCGGCACAGCCGCGGGCCGCCGTCCTGGTGCTGCACGGCGGCGAGGAGCACAACCTCGCCCGGCCCGGCCGCCTCAACCTCCCCCTGCTGCGGATGCGCGGCTTCCTGCGCTCGCTCGACCGGGACACCGCGAACGCCGGAGTCGCCCTCGGCACCGTCCGCTACCGCCACCGCGGCTGGAACGGCCCCCGCGCCGACGCCGCCCTGGACGCGCTCGCCGCGCTCGACGAACTGGCCAAGGCGCTCGGCCCGGTGCCGACCGTCCTGATCGGCCACTCGATGGGCGGCCGCGCCGCCCTGCGGGCCGGCG
>NZ_JAFLNG010000085.1 GCF_017427025.1 Streptomyces sp. FH025 | reverse complement strand
AGCGAGTGGGCCGAGGAAACACTGAGGGCCCTGGCCACTACGATCGCAGCTCTTGTGACGTTCGATCAGAGTTAAGAGCTTCACTCAACACTCAAGGAGGAACCGTTGATGGCCAAGGAACGGCACAGTGCCAAGAATGGCAACGCGAAGGCCGGTGGGACGTCGCGGCGCAGTGCGCTGAAGGCGGCCGTGGCCGGGGCGGGGGCGGTCACCGCGCTGGGAGCGTCCGCCTCCGTCGCGCACGCCGACGGGCCCGGGCGCGGCGCGCCCACCTTCGTCCTCGTCCACGGTTCGGGCAGCAACTCCTTCTTCTGGCAACCCTTGTTGCGCGAGCTGGGCCTGCGCGGACACCGTGCGATCGCGGTCGACCTGCCCGGACACGGGCTCGGCGCGTACCTCCCCGAGTCCTACCAGAGCCCGCAGGACCTCGACCGGCTGCGCACCGAGCCGTCCCCGATAGCCAAGGTGACGCTGGGCGACTGCGCCGCGCACGTCATCGACGTGGTGCGGCGGGTGCGCCGCGACGGCCCGGTGGTGCTGGTCGGCGAGAGCCTTGGCGGTGCGACCCTCAACGCGGTCGCCAACCACGTGCCCGAGCTGGTCGCGCACCTGGTGTACACCTCCGCGTTCTGCCCGACCGGGCACCCCTCCGTGCTGCGGCTGATGATGACCCCCGAGGCGGCCACCAGCTCAAGTTTCAAGATCCCCGGGGTCCGGACGCCGCCGGAGCTGGGCGTTCTCCGGGTCAACTGGCGCTCGGGCGACCCCGCGTTCTTCGCGACCGTCAAGGAGGCGATCTCCGCCGACCGCCCGGACGCCGAGGTCCGGGCGCTGATGAACATCCTGGAGCCGGACGAGTCGGCGGCGGTCGGCGCGAGCGAGGACGCCCGCGGGCTGCCGGAGAAGTGGGGCCGGGTGCCGCGTACGTTCGTGCGCTACACCCAGGACCGCATCATCCCGCTGCCGCTCCAGGACCTCATGATCCGTGAGGCGGACGACGCCACACCGCACAACCGCTTCCGGGTGCGGTCGCTGAGCGCGCCGCACGCCGGCCCGCGTGACCCGAGGCTCCTGGCGAACGAGCTGGAGCTCGTCGCACGGCTGTGCCGCTGAGCGCGCCGTGGCCTCCACCGCCGCCGCCGTCAGCCGCGGACCTTGCTCGCCCGCGGCTGACGGCGGCGGTCGGCGACCAGCCAACGCGCCAGAGTTCAGCCGTTCTTGCGCAGCAGCGGAGCGATTGGTCCCGAACATACGCCAGTGTCGACTCCCTCAGCCCCGGCCTGTCGGGTCGTCGTCCCGGTCTACCCGCCATCCTCCGCACGTCACTGGTCTGAGTGACGTCTGTCGGGTTCGCGCTGGTTAGGTCAGGCTGACACCCAGCAGGTCGCGGAAGTGCGGTTGCACGCCCCGGGTGATGTGGAGCACCTGGGGCGGGTCGCTGCCGGGTGCGGTGGCCAGGTCGAGTTCGCCGAGGCGGTAGAAGATCATGCGGGCGGTGGGACTCAAACGTCAGCGGGCTTCCTGGTCAAGATAGACAAAGCCGTACCCGACGACCTCGACGTGCACCTGGTCTGCGACAACTACGTCACCCACAAGACCCCCGAGGTCCAGCAGTGGCTCACCCGGCACCCCCGCTTCCACGTCCACTTCACGCCGACAGGCTCCTCCTGGATCAATCAGGTAGAGCGCTGGTTCGGCCTGCTGACCGACAAACTCATCCGCCGCGGTGTCCACACCTCCGTCCAGGCCCTTGAGAACGACATCCGCGACTGGATCGAGACGTGGAACGCGAACCCGCGACCCTTCACCTGGACCAAGACCGCCGACGAGATCCTGAACTCCCTCGCCGACTATCTCGCCAGGATCACCCCCGACAGGAAAACCGAACTAACTAAGCCTCAGAACCTCTGACGCATCACACTGGTGCTGTGACCGCATACGTTCACCGCGTTGGCGCTGGCGGCGCCTGAACCGGAGATCCGGTTGCGGCTTGCGGCCAACCCTAGGCATCCTGCCGTAGCAACAGACTGCCGAGCGTGGTGCGCCGGTGCAGGACCGCCTTGCCAGCACGCGAAGTGGAAATCAGTCCGGCACCGCGAAGAGCTGCGGTGTGAGCCGAGACTGTGGCGGCGCTGACGCAGAGCCGTCGGGCGAGCTCGGTCGTGGTGCGCTCCTCGGCCAGCAGGTGCAGCAGCTCGATGCGAGTGTTCCCAATCACCTTGACCAGCGCCTCCGGACCGGCGGATCCATCGGGCTGCGGCAGAAAGCCGGCACCGGCCGCGTACGTGAGAGCAACCGGGCGGTCGGGGAGGTCGGACAACAGCGGACCCCCGGTCCAGTGGAAGCTGGGCAGAAGAAGCAGCCCGCGCCCGCCGAGGTGGACCTCCCGCGGCCTGCCCGGGAGCTCCCAAACACCTCCGTGCAGACGGGCGCCAGGCAGCAGCCCGGCCAGCACCGAGCCGACGCCACCTTCGGCAAGTTGCACGGCCCGACGCACGAACTCGGCGTGGTGCAGGTCCTGCACCTGCGCCCAGACCGGGCCGAGCAGTACCTCGAACGCGGCATGCTGCGCACGATGGATCAAGCGCCATGCCTCGGGGGAACCCCGGTGCAGTTCGTGGATCCACGCCGGGGCAGGCGTGCGCGCGGGTGCGTAGACCCGTTCCAGTTCGGCACTGACCAGCTCGGCCGAGGCCGAGCGGACCTGTTCCAGGGCGTCCGGGAGGGAGTCCGCCAGCACATCCAGGAAGCTCGGCGCCCGCCCTGCCGGGACGAGGTCCGCGAGCGGGAGGGCCGTCTTCGGCAGAGCGCGCAACGCCCTGCGCCGCCATGAGCCGTGGAGAAGCTCGCCATCCCGGCGGCACATCATCGTCAGCGCCACGTTGAGCTCCTGGAGCGGCGCCGGCCGAGGCGCGAGGCTGACCCGGGCGAAGTCGTCCGGCGTGAAGTGGATCCGGAGCACGGCTCCCCCTGCATGTCGGCCCCAACAGTGGTCCGGGCGCCATCCTTGAGCCCCAAACCTAAACGATCGCCAACGCCGGGCCGAGCGGGACAGCATGCAGGACATGACTCACGACTTCCCAATCAGCCGACGCACCGTCACCAGGTCCGCACTGCTGGGCTCCGCCGCTCTGTTGCTCGGCCCCGCCCACCGCGCCTACGCCGACCCCCGGGCCACCGCCACGGGCCCAGTCTCGGGCGATGCCGTACTCACCCTGCCCGCGCCCACCGGCCGCCACCCCGTGGGGTGCCAGCCGGTGCACCTCGTCGACGACTCCCGCCGCGACCCATGGGACCCCGCGATCCCCGTGAGGGAGCTCATGCTGACGGTCTACTACCCGGCCCGCGACGTCACCGGCCTCGCCCCGGCTCCACAGATGCCGCCGCAGGCCGCGACCTGGTTCGGACGGATCGTTCCGCGCACGCCGCTCCACCTGCCCGCCGCGGGCGTGAACTGGGGTGCTACCCGGTCCCACGCGTTCGAGGGCGCGTCGCCGCTGCCGGGCCGATGGCCGGTGCTGGTGCACAGCCCCGGCGGCGGCGACCCGCGCGGCCTGGGGACATCCCTGGCCGAAGACCTGGCCAGTCGCGGCGCCGTCGTCTTTTCGGTCGACCACCCCGGCGACGCCGCAGCGGTCGAGTTCCCGGATGCCCAGCCGTACCGGAAGGACACCGTGCGGACGACCGTCTTCCGCGGCGACCCGCGGGACCAGCCGGCCGTAGCCCGCACGATGACCGACGCGCGGATCGCCGACCTGCACTGCGTCCTCGACCGGCTCGGGCGCGCGGCCGACCTGCCGCTGCCACACGGCCTCGCCAAGACGCTCGACCTGCGCCGCCTCGGCGTGTACGGGCACTCCGCCGGCGGGAGCGCCGTGACCGAGGTGATGTACGAGGACCGACGGGTGCGTGCCGGGATCAACCTGGAGGGCTACCTGGACTACCCGCCCTCCGCGCCCGGCGCCGCCGCCGAACCGTTCCCAGTCGCGGCAAACGGGATGGACCGGCCACTGCTCCTGCTTGGCAGCGAGGGGTTCAACCGACGGCAGGAACTGGACCGCTCCTGGTTGGCCTTGGCCGCGCTCTCCGGTCGATGGGTCCGCAGCGCGCGCGTCGCTGACGCCAACCACTGGATCTTCACCGACTACGCTGCGATGCTCCCCCAGCTCCAGGCCGCCGGGTTGATGACGGCCGCGGAGAGGAACATGCTGATCGGCACCGCCAACCCAACCGCATCGGTCCCCAAGATCCGCCACACCATCCGCAGGTTCTTCGCACGACACCTGGCCGGCCACTGATCTGAAAGCAAACGGCCTATGACCGCATAGGTTCACCAGTTTGCTCGATCACGCGGCGAGGGCTGGCCGGCCTCCCCAGCGGATACCTTTCTCGCTGCGGATACGGGCGCGTTCCCGGCGCTGGGCGACCAAGACGTCGGGGTGGCGGGCGTTGGCATTGCGCCAGCGCAGGTAGCGGCGCAACTCCCGGGTCTGGACCGGGTGGTTCGGGTGGTTCGAGCCGGCGAGCGTGAACTGCCGCAGCAGTCCGAAGTGAGCCTCGATCGGGTTCGCCCAGGATGCGTTGGCCGGGGTGAAGCACAGGTGGACGTTGTTGTTCTTCGCCCTGGCGGTGTGCACGCCGGTCGGGCTCCCGGTGGCGGTCGGTGGCATCGACTACACGGTCAAGCCCGGCGCCGGCATGCTCTGGCAACTCGGCGTCCACCCGGCCCTGCAGTCCTGCGGGATCGGCACGCTGCTGATCCGCTCTGCCGAGCAGCGGATCGGCGCCCGGGGCCTTACCCGCGCCGAACTCGGCGTCGAGGAGAGCAACCCGCGCGCCCGCGCCCTCTACGAACGCCTGGGCTACCGGGCCTTCGGCCGCGAGCTCGACTTCTGGGACGTGGAGGCCGAGGACGGCTCGCTCCAGCGGTACGAGACGATGTGCACGCTGATGCGCAAGGACCTGGCGTGACGCTGGATTTCGTGGCGTTCGTCGCCTGGGGCGAGGACCTGCTACTGATGCGGCCCCACCCGGACTCCCCGGCCCACCAGCCCTCCTGACCCGGGCCAACAGTCGAATCGGGCGAAGCAGCTCAGAACGTCCTCTGATGATGCCGGACCTTCTCCAAATATGGCTGCAGCACGGTGACTTGGCCTTTGGCATCCTGGCTCGCTTGATGCCAGCACAGACGGCAGTAGCCCTCCTTCAACCGCACGAGTCGCCGGCATCCACCGCACTCGGCCGGCTCCTCGGTACGGCGGAAGCTCGCGCACGCAACGCAGGTGCGGCCTGGTAGCACGCCCCAGTCGAAGCAGTCCGGGCAGCCGGCGGGCGGCTTGCACCTGCCCGCCGGCAGGACGTAGGCCATCACATCGGTGGCAGCGAGCGCCCATCGCGGCGGCGGGGCACCACCGCCGGTCCCGCCGCCACGACGGCGGCTTGCCCGGTCTCCTGCTGCCCGGGACGGGAGACCTTCTCCGGCTCGGGGATCAGCAGGTCGCTGGTTCGGTCGACCGCTGTGGGACATGGAGTCCGCCTGACTGTGGCACGCCTGGACTCGCAGCTGGATTCCGTCGTCGAGCCGGGTCTTCTCGAAGAAGATCTCCGCCCGTGTCACGCTTGTTTTAGACAATTGCCAAGATCACCACTCTCTTGTCAGATTCGCGCGCCCCCTCCTCACGGCTGTCAGTTCCTCGCATTCGCCGTTCCCGGCCATTCCGACGATCATCGCATTCACTGCTGGACGGAGGTCAGGACGGTTGGCTAACTGCGGGTTCCGATCGTTGTGGTTCGGGCTGTCGGAAGGCGAATCACCCCAGTGGTTGCCGTCGCCGAGCTGAGCCGACGATTCGCGCGGATCTACACCACCCTCGGAACCCAGGACCCCCTCTATCCCAGGTTCTGCCTCTATCAAGATCGCGACGGGCCTGTCTCGAAGTCGGGTGTGAGCTTGTGACAAGATCGCGGGATGCTGCGACTCACCGATTTCATCATCGACTGCCCGGACACGATGAAGCTGGCGACTTTCTACTCCGAGGTGACGGGCCGTCCGGTCAAGGAAGGCAGCTCCGAGAACTGGGCTGGCATCCAGTTCGGCGAGATCGAACTGGCATTCATCCGGGTGGACGACTATCGCGCTCCGCAGTGGCCCGACAGCGAGCACCCCAAGCAGTTCCACCTCGACTTCGAAGTGGACGAGATCAAGTCCGAGCAGCGCCGCGTGCTCGAGCTCGGCGCGGCGCTAAGGCAGGACTTCATCGGCCCCAATGGCTACGGCTGGCAGGTCTACACCGACCCGATCGGCCACCCCTTCTGCCTGTGCCGCAACAAGGGCGTCATCTGGACCGACCAGGGCCCGATCTGGCCCAAGCGCGACTAATTGGCCTCCGGTCATGGAGAAGAGCGACATCACGATCAAGCTCACCCCCGACGAGGCTCTGGTCCTCTCGGACTGGCTGGAGCGAGTACAGACGACAGGTCTCAGCCACCTGGTCGATGATCCGGCCGCCCGGGCCCCGATCCACAAGATCGCGGGGATACTGGACAAAGCGCTCCCTGGAATCTTCGCCGCCGACTACGCCGAACGTCTGGAAGCGGCCCGGCACCGTCTCCGGACGGCCACGGACGGCCTTGCCGAAGAGCGAGACGGCTGAGCTGCCCTTGCCCGCCACCGGCGCGCTTCCGTGAAAGCCATGTCGTTTGAGAACGCCGGCCTGCGGCGTTCTCAAACGACATGGCAACCCAGCAGGTCAGCGGCCCACGATCTGTCACCTGCACTGCGACAGGACACGAGTGTCGGCGCGATCCGCGGGCGAGTCGGTCCAGCCGGTAGGCAGCGTTGAAGGAGGAAATCCTGACTCCTGAACATGCGGGCCTACCAGTCTCAACCCCCAGCACCGGCTTCGACGAAGCCATCAACTTCCCCGCCCGCAAGCACCAGGAACGCAAGCGGCTGCCCGGGGGGGCAGATGGTTCGCGCGACCTTGCGGTTCAGTGAGGACGAGGACCCGGTCCAGTGCCTCGGCGGCGTCGGTCAGCCCTCGGCCTCGACCTCGACTGCGGCGCGGATGTCCAGTGTGCGCTTCGCCAGTTCCTCGGGCTCGTCCTCACCCGTGGTGTCGGTGACGATACCGACCGTACTGCCGTCCGCCCAGGCGCAGGTGGTCTCGGAGACGGACGGGTAGACCAGCACCGCGCACAGCAACTCGCCGCCGAGCGGGCCAGCCGGGAAATCCTGCAGCTCGGTCACCGTCTCGCGCATCACGTCACCGCCTTCCATCCGCCCGAAGTACTTTCGCAACTCCCGCCCCGGCTCCGGGAAGCTGCCGACCAGCCCGACCACTGTCAGCGTGGTCTTGGTCGTCCCGGCGTCTCCGTAGCCGGCCACCGCCAGCTCCCGATAGGGCCTCAGGGCCGTCATCCGCCCCTCGTAGTCGGCGCGTACGGCCTGGGTGTTCCCGTCATCCGGGAGCCGTACCCGGTCGCCGACCCGGTCCGCCAGCACAATCCTGTGCCGCGGCGGGGCGCCCGCGCCCGTCATGGCGGCCACCACCAGCGCCGTGGCCAGGCCCACGACCACCACCCCCGCCACCGCGAGCTTGGGAGACACCCTGCGGTACCAGGGCAGCGGAGCCACGGGCTGCTGGGTGTTCGCCCAGATCGCCTTCAGGCCGCTGAGTCCTTCGGAGGACTGGTCGGTCTCGGTCTCGGTCACGTCATCTCGTTCCATGAAGCCGGGAAAGGAAGCGGACCGGATACTACGTCAGTGCACGGAATCCCCGCGTGGGGATTCCGTGCACTGAGGGGTTCAGCCAAGGTGCGTGCAAAAGGGCCATGGCGTGATCTTGGAGCGATGACGCCCCCAGTTCACGGTCGTTCTTGAGCCTGTAGTTGGTCGCGCTGGTCGCGAGTGACGGTCTGGGACACTTGGGCCGGGCGAGGGTGGGGGATCACTTCTGCTTGGAGGGCCGCGAAGTCGGCATGGGCTCGGGTGACGGCTTCTGGGTACGTCTGGCGCTTCTCGTGCTCGACGGTGGCGCGTACCGTCGCGTGCCGACGGGCGCCTCCGCGTACGGGATGCCGAGGAAGGCCCCGACCCCGTTCTCGACCCGCCCCGCCACCGTGCTGTGCGCCCGCCCTGACCCCGGCAGGCAACGACCCCCGGACGGCGGCGGCCGAGTGGTGCCGTCGAGCAACCGATAAGGATCTCGCCCTGTTCGGCCTGCCGTCCGGGGGCGGACCGGCCAGCTCCCGAAACCACGACGGACTGCCGCTGCCCGCGCCTGGTACCGCTACGTCATGCGGCAACCAGCTGCCGGACGACGGCTTCCGCGACAGCCTTGGCACTACCGGGGTTCTGACCGGTGATCAGTCGCCCGTCCTCGACGACATAGGTTTCAAACGGCTTGGCGGCCGTCCTGTAGTCGGCACCGAGCTTCTTCAGCTCTTCCTGCAGGTTGTACGGAACCGCCTGCGCCCGGTTTGCCAGTTCCTCCTCCGGCCAGGAGAACCCGGTGACCCTCTTGCCCTTGACCAGGGCCTCCCCGTTGCTCAAGGTCACATTCAGCAGCCCGGTCGCGCCGTGGCACACAGTCGACACGACACGGCCGGTCTCGTAGAACCTGGCCATCAGATCTTCCAGCTGCCGGGACTGCGGGAAGTCGAACATGACCCCATGGCCACCGGTGAGGTAGATGGCGTCGTAGTCCTCCAAGTTCACCTCGGTGATCTTCTTGGTGTCCTCGAGGAGGTCCATGAACTTCCTGTCCTCGTAGCGCTCGGCGGTGCCCAGCTGCGCTAGAACCTCGTGAGACAGGCTCTCCGGGTCGATGGGGACCTTTCCGCCTGACGGACTTGCGATGTCCATGCTGAACCCGTTCTGCTCGGCAACGTCCCAGAAACGGGTCAACTCCCCGAGCCAGAGCCCAGTCCTCATGCCGACCTTTTGGTACTCATCGACATTGGTGACAACGACCAGGATCTTTTTCTTGGCTGCAGCCATAGGAGGACCTCCCGTGATTCTCTTCAACCGTAGGTCCTGGGCAGCATCTCCACCACCGAAGCCGAGAGTCGCGAACCGCATACACAACGCAGTGGAATTTCACGGAATCCGCCGTCGCCGGATCCCGCGTATTGCAGTGTGTTGACATCATGGCGACCAGTGGCGGGACCGGGCGGCGGACCACTGGCGGCCGATCTCGCACGCTCCGGTCAACAGCATGCCGCTGGAGTCCGGGGACCTCCATAAGTGCCCGTACTGCGATGTTCCGCTGCTGCATGCAAGGGCCGGTGAGGACCCGGACGTGCGCTGGGACTTCTTCGTACACCACTGCGAGGACAGCCGACGGCGCCGCCCGGACAGGCACACCCGTGGTGACGCGGCCGGCCGGCGACAGGCCGCACGGCAGCACATCGCCAGGGGCCCCGCCGCAACCGGGCGACGCGAGCAAGGCCGGGGACGCAGGTTCAGGGCACCAGCACCACCCTTCCGAACACCTCTCCCGCGTCCATCTCGCGGTGGGCCGCCGCCGCTTGGTCCAGCGGCAGCACCTCGTGCACCACTGTGCGCAGGTCCCCGCGCGCGGCGTCGGCGAACTGGGAGGACCGCACCGCTTGCCGGTCGGGACCGGGCACGGTGTCGGAGCTGAAGGTGGCGAACGACAGCGAACGGCGGAAGGAGTCCATCAGCCGCACGCCGAAGTCCGCCGGCGGCTGCCCGCCGATCACACCGACGGCCACGTACCGCCCGTTGGGGTTCAACCTGTCCAGGAACTGCGGAAGTCGGGGGCCTCCTACGACGTCGATGACCACGTCGAAGCCAGTCGGCGCCTCCGGTCCGCCCTCGCCCGCGCGGTTCAGGACGTGCGTGGCTCCCAGGTCCTTCAGACGCTCGCCGCGCCCGGCCGAGGAGGTGGTGACCGCCACCACGCCCGCGTCGCCCCTGGCTGCGAGCTGGACCGCCGTGATCCCGATGCTGCCGGCCGCGCCGCGCACGAGCACTGCCTCCCCGACTGTGAAACGGGCCCGCTCCAGGGCGAAATGGGCGACCACCCCGGAACCGCCCAGCGCTACCGCTTCGGCGCCGGTCAGACCCTCGGGCAGTTCGAGGACGTCATCGACCGAGGCGACAGCCTGCTCGGCGTACCCGCCGGACAGGCCGGTGAACGCCCACACGCGCCGCCCGATCCACCCGCGATCCACACCGGCGCCCACCGCGCTGACACGTCCCGCGACCTCACTGCCCAGGACATGGCCCGCCCGGAAGCCGTAGGCGGCGAGCGCGCCCCGGCGGATCACGGCGTCCACGCCGCCCACCCCGGCCGCCTCCGTGGCGACCAGCACTTGCCCCGGAGCGGGAACCGGCACGGGCAAGTCGACAACCTCCAGACCTCCAGGGTCTCCGAACCTCTCGATGACGACGGCTTTCATCTGTGCTCCTCTGGCCGTTGGACGAAGGGACACGGCTACTGCGACCGTGGGGCAGCACCGCCATCGGAACGTAACGGACGACCCCGTCCGCCCGGCCGAAACGAGAGACGATGACCAGTCACCTGCCTCAGTCCGTGCGCTCCGACGCCCGCGACAACCGGGCCCGCATCCTGGCCGCAGCCCGCACCGTGTTCGGCGAGATCGGCCTGGGCGCGCCCATGCGGGACATCGCCCGGCACGCGGAGGTCGGCCACGCCACGCTGTACCGGCACTTCCCGACCAAGCAGGCACTGATCGCCCAGACCTTCGCCGAGCAGCGCCGGGCCTGCCGCGCCGCCGTCCGCGACGCCCTCGCGGACCCGGACCCGTGGCACGGATTCCGGAGCCTGATCGAGCGGATCTGTGAACTCCACGCGCACAGCGGGGGATTCGCCGACGCCTTCATGGCCGCCTACCCCCAGGCCGTGGACTTCGCCGCCGACCGCGAGCAGGCCGTCCGTGCGGCTGCGGAACTGGCCCGCCGCGCCCAGGAGACCGGCCGGCTCCGCTCCGGCTTCGTCGTCGACGACCTGATCCTCATGCTCATGGCCCACCGGGGCCTCCACGACGCTCCCGGTCCTGCCCGGCTCGCGGCCTCCAGCCGCTTCGCCGCCTACGTCATCGAGGCATTCCGCGCCGCACCCCACGCGGGAGTGCCCACGCCGCTGCCGCCGGCGCCGCGCCTACGGCCCGCACACTCACCCGGCGCGCCGTGAGCCGTCACCATGGTCCGTGGTCCCTGCCCACCAGGCCGGCCAACAGCCGACAGGGAGCAGGCGGACTCCCGTCGGAACCGGCCCCGCGGCCCTCATCCGCGCTTGGTGTTCCCGGGCCGTGACCATCGACGCGTCACGGCGTTCACTGCCACGGATATTCGTTGGCGAACTCCGCTCACCGCCGCACCAGCCGCAGCCGCGGCGCGATCGTCTGCTCCATGTCCAGGAACCGCGCCCGTTGCTGCAGCGCCCGGCCTTCCAGCACGGCCTCGAAGACGGCCGGCTCCGGCTCGATATAGGCGACCCCGGAGGCCAGAACGCAACATCGTTGATTGGTTACGTCACCCCAGCCAAGAGTGCGATCCGGGGGGGCGGCGTCAGCCGATCCCCCCGGTAAAGTCGAGTTGCCGTCAAGACCTGTGGACGGGTCGATCGTTGTCAGTCGGTCTCGGATGGATTGATGGCGACGAGCTCGACCTCGAAGCCGTCGGTGTTCTCCAGGTAAGCGGCGTAGCTCTGGTTGCCGCCGGCGTGCGGGTGCCGGTCGGGGAACATCAGGCTCCAGCCGTGCCGCGGCGCCTCGGAGACCAAGGTGTCCACCGTGTCATGGTCTTGGATATGGAACGCCAGGTGGTTCAGGCCGGGCCGGCATCGATCGTGCCGGTCCGCGGTGAGCGCCCGGGACTGTTCGAAGACCAGGTAGGTCTCCCCCAGCCGCCAGCTGCGGCCGTCGTTCCAGCTCTGGAACAGCGTGTAGCCCAGGGCTTCCAGCAACCAGCCGAAGGAGACGACGGCACGGTCGAGGTCGGGCACCCAGATCTCGACGTGGTGCAGCATGCCGGTGGTCGGCCGGGTCACGCCGCCACCGCCGGGGCCTTCTTCGCCGCCGGCTGCGCGGACTTGAAAATCGAAGACGCGGGCGCGGCGGGACATCGCAAGGGGCCGGTACGCGCGTACCGGCCCCTTCGCCGTGGGTGCGGCCGCCCGCTGGGTCGGCCGGTTGTCTACGGTCGTAGATGGCGGGTCGTATGCTCGTTCCATGACTGGTGGACAGGCACCTCGCCGGCGGGATGCGGCGGCGACACGCGAAGCGATCCTGGCGGCCGCGGGGGTGGAGTTCACCGAGCACGGGTACGACCGGGCCGGGGTACGGCAGATCGCCGAGCGCGCGGGCGTCACGGCGATGATGATCAACCGCTACTTCGGATCGAAGCAGGGCCTGTTCACCGAGGTGGTGGATCGCCTCTTCGGGCCGCCGACGGTGGTGGGCACCGAATCCCGTGGCCTGACGGGGGCGATGGCCCGGTCGCTCGCCGAGCGCACGAGTGCGGGTGCCGAGCGCCTCGACCCGTTCCTGCTGATGCTCCGCTCCGCGTCGGACCCGGAGGCCGCCGCCATCCTCCGGCAGGGGATCGAGACGCACGTCGGCGCCCGGCTGGCGGGACTGATCGGCGGCCCGGAGGCCGAGTTGCGCGCCCAGTTGGGCCTGGCACTGGCCGCGGGGACGTGGCTGCTGCGCACGGTCGTCGGCGTCGGCGCGCTGGCGGACGCCGACGACGACCGGCTGGCGGAGTTGCTGGCCGCGATGCTCCAGCCGGTCACGGACGGGGCGGAGGCTCGTGGCGCCGAGCCCCGGAGCGCCGAGGACGGGGGCGGCGAGGCGTAGCGGGCGGATGCGCCGTCGCCGCCGTGCCGGGTCCGCCGGGGTGTCGCTGGCTCAGAAGGCCGAGCGGATCAGGCCGCCGTCCACCCGGATCGTCGCTCCGCTGACGTACTGTGCGTGCGGCCCGCACAGGTAGGCGACGGCCGCGGCGATCTCGTCGGGTTCGCCGAAGCGGTTCTGGTCGTTGGGGATGAGCGCCTCGACGGCGTTGGGGTGGATGTCGTCCCAGGTCTGCCCCCAGCCGCGGTCGGGTCCGATCTGGGCGACGAGGGTCTTGACGCTGTCGACGAGGATCGCGCCGGGGGACACCACGTTGGAGGTGACGCCGGTGCCCTTGAGGTCGCGGGCCAGGGAGACCGCCAGGTTGTGCCGGGCGGCGAGGGTCGCGTTGTACTGGGGGTGAGTGTTCATCGGCTGGGAGGCGAGTCCGCCGCCGATGGTGATCACGCGGCCCCAGCCGCGTTCGCGCATGGCCGGGACCAGGTGCTGGATCATCCGCACCCCCGAGACGACGTTGACGTTGTAGGTGTCGTTCCACTCCTGGGGAGTGGCGTCCGCCCACGACAGGTGCCGGTAGAAACCGGCGTTGTTGACGAGGATGTCGACGGGTCCGCCGGCGGTGGCGGCCCGGGCGGCGTCGGCGGCGCCTTCGTCGGTGGCCAGGTCGCCCAGCGCGGTGTCGGCCGTCCCGCCGGCTGCGCGGATCGCCGCCGCAACGGCCTCCACGCGGTCCTTGTCGCGTCCGTGGATCACCACGGCGGCGCCCTCGGCTGCCAGCATCCTGGCGGTCGCCTCGCCGAGCCCTGCGCTGGAGCCGGTGACGAGTGCGCGCTTGCCGGTGAGATCGAGGTTCATGGTGCTGAGTCCCTTCCGTCGGCCGGGTCGCCCTCGCGCCCTGTTCGTGCGAGCGGCGGCCGGCCACAGCTCTAAGTATACACTCGTAGACTTATGGGGATCGGCCGGTGACGGGCACGGTGCCGTCGGCGTTTCCATGCCCTACTCATCGAGCGGGATGGTGGCGATGGTGTCCCAGCAGATCTGCCGACCGGGCAGGTCGTTGCGGCCGGGCAGCTGGGCGGTGCGCCAGTAGACCTCGTTAACGATGATCCGGCTTACGGTGAACGGGGCGTGGCCAGGCCGGAGGCGGTGGATGGCCTGGGCGAGCTCGTCGGTGTCGGTGACGGCGGCCGCGTAGGCGGCGGTCATGTGGAGCACGCCGAGGGGGTAGTCGGTGGAGTCGGGGCCAAAGGCCTGGTGGACGGCGGTTCGGACGCGGTGCTGGAGGGCGACGAGTTCGCCGTCGGGGTGGAGGTCGAGGCGCACTCCCGTGCGGTAGGCGATCGGCGACCGTACCTGGGCGAGCTGAGCCTGGGCGGCTCGGTGACCGTCGCCGGCGCGGGCCTGGTCGCGATGCTGCCGGTCTACACCCACGCGTGGGCGGCCGAGATCGTCGCCGTGCCGGTCGCGCTGCTGCTCGCGGCGGTATACCTGCGGGTCTGGGCTGGGCCAGGATCACCACGGGGTGACCGCCCAGCTCGCCGACGGCGCCTGGCTGCGCTCGCGCTACCTCGTCGGCTGTGACGGTTGCCGCGGCCCGTGCCGTCGGTACGGGCCGCGATCAGGGGCCGGTTCTCCGGGCCCGGATGCGAATCAACGCAGCGCGGCCTCGCCTGCCCGGAGGGCACGCATGGCGCGCTCGACGGTTTCCGGCTTCTCGCCGACCGGAGCCACGTAGTCGATGACGCGGCGCGCGGCGTCCTCCCCGAGCGTTCGAGTGATGACCCACGTGGCGAGGTACTGGGACGCCAGGCATCCGCCCGCCGTGGCGATGTTCCCTTCGGCGTGGAACGGCGCGTCCAGCACGGTGACGCCGCAGGACTCGACGAAGGGGCGGCTCATCGTATCCGTGCACGCCGGCATGGCGCCCAGCAGCCCGAGGCGCGCCAGTACCAGCGCGCCCGAGCACTGCGAGCCGATCAGCTGGCGTGAGGGGTCGAGCGGCAGCATGGAGATCAGCCGGTCGTCGGCGACCACGTCGCGGGTCTTCACCCCGCTGCCGATGAGCACGACGTCGGCCTCGGTCGCGAACTCCATCGGGCGCTGACCGGTCACCTCCATCCCGTTCATCGACGTGACCGTCGGCGTCGGCGTGGTGATGAAGGCCTCCAGACCGTCCTTGCGGCACCGGTTGATCAGCGCGGAGGCGATGAAACTGTCGAGCTCGTTGAACCCGTCGAAGGTGACCACGGCTACCTGCATCATGACTCCTTGAAGTGCGGCGTCGAATCTTCCCTAGTGTGAGATGACTGGTCGCGCAGCGGGCCGGTCGGGCCCTCAGCGTTTCAGGAACGGCGCCACGGCGGCGACGTACTCGCGGGGCCGGGCGCTGTGCACCAGGTGCCCGGCTTCGATGGTGACCAGGCGGCAGTGCGGGATGCGCCGGGCGAGTTCGGCGATCCGCACCTGCGGGACGGGGCTGGCGGCGCCGCCGGCGATCGCCAGGGTCCGGGCGCGGATCCGGGCCAGCCCCTCGCGCCAGGACGGGTCGGGGTCGTCGAACTGCGCCTTGACGGCCCGGACCATCGCCCAGTCGAAGTGGGCCGGCTCGTCATCGCCCTCGGGCGGCACGCTCGCCGGGCGCGGGTACAGCGCGGGGATCTCCTCCAGGACCAGCCGGTCGACCCGCTCCGGCGCGGCCTGGGCCAGGAGTTGGGCGACGGCGCCGCCCATCGAGTGGCCGACCAGGTCGACCCGGGCCAGGCCGAGGGCGTCGAGGAAGTCCAGCACGTCGTCCCGCATGGGCTCCAGGCCGTAGTCGGCGGTGCGTCCGCTGTCGCCGTGGCCGCGCAGGTCGAGCGCGTACACGTGGTGGTCGGGGGCGAGGTCGGGCAGGACGACGTCCCAGTCCGAGGCGCGCTCGCCGAGGGCGTGCAGCAGCACCAGCGGCGGGCCGTCGGGCCGCCCGCTCTCCCGGTAGGCGAGCGTGACCCGGGGCAGTTCCACGGTCTTCGTCATGCCCGCCACCGTACGTTCCGAACGGGTGTCACCGGACGGCTGTTCGCCCTCGGCTGCTCGTCGCGACCGGGTCGGCCTCGCGCTGCTCCCGCGCCGACGCCCGGCCGGCCAGGACGGAGGCCAGCACGGCGAGTCCGGCCACCGCCGCGCAGACCGTGCTCGCCGCCAGGTAGGCGGAGCGGTGGCCGCCGCCCCCGGCCGTCTCCCGCAGGTACACCCCGGAGAGCGCCGAGACCGCGACGGCCGCCGCGATCCGCTGGGCCATCTGGAGGATCGCCCCGCTGACCCCGGCCGCCTCGGCGGGCGCGTGGCGCAGCACGTAAGCCTGGTTGGTGGAGCTCATCACCCCGACGGAGGCGCCGCCGAGGAACTGCAGCAGGGCGAGCAGCCAGGGCACCACGGCGGCGGGGGCCCAGTGCGCGAGCAGTCCGCTGGCGAGCATGGCCAGGGCGGAGCCGGTCATCCCGACGGTGACGGTGCGTCGGCCGAAGCGCTGCACCACCCGCCAGGCCAGCGCGGAGGCGACGGCCATGGCCACCGCGGAGGGCAGCGAGACCAGGGCGGCACCGATCGGGGAGAGGCCGAGGCCGTCCTGGAGGAACATGGTGAGGACGAGCGAGGCGGCGAGCGCGGAGCCGAACTGGGCCATCGCGGTGGCCGTTCCGAGCGCGTACGGCGCGGAGCGGGTGAGCGCCGGGTGGATCAGCGGGTGGCCGCCGGCCCGGGCGTAGCGGCGCTGCCACCAGGTGAGCGTGCCGAGCAGCAGCAGCGCGGCGGCCGCGAAGGCGAGCCAGCCGGTCCAGCCGGGCGGTTGGACGAAGGGCAGCATCAGGGCGAGGGTGAGGGCCGCGACCAGCAGCAGGCCGAGCAGGTCGAGGTCGGCGTGGCTGGTCCTGGGGCGGGGTTTGGGCAGGTGACGCACGGCCAGGGCGAGGGTGGCCAGGCCGAACGGGACGTTGAGCAGGAAGGTCAGCCGCCAGCCGAGTTCGGGGCCGGCCGCCGCCAGCACCGCGCCGCCGATCGGCGGGCCGAGGGCGAAGGCGAGGCTGCCGGTGACGGCGTACATGCCGAGGGCGCGGGTGCGCAGTTGGCCGTCGAAGACGTCCTGGAGGGTGCCGATCATCTGGGAGTTGACGAGGCCGGCGCCCGTGCCCTGGAGGAGTCGGGCGGCGATCAGCACCGTGGGGTCGGTGGCGGTCGCGGAGACGAGGCTGACCAGGGTGAACAGGGCGAGGCCGGTGACGAAGAACCACTTGCGGCCCTTGACGTCGCCGAGCCGGCCGCCGGGGATCAGCGCCAGGCCGAAGGCGAGCGAGTACCCGGCGACGATCCACTGGAGGTGGGCGGGCTGGGCGTGCAGGGTCTCGCGCAGGGCGGGGATGGAGGTGTTGAGCACGGACTGGTCGAGCAGCGTGGTGAAGCCGCCCGCGACGCAGACCAACAGGACGCGGCGCCCGGCGGCGTCGAAGCGCTCCTTGGCTATCGGGCCGGTGGTGGCGCTCACGGCTCGACCACCACCAGGGCGTAGTGGGCCTCGCCCGGGCCGAGGCTGCGGAAGCGGCTGGTCGCGGAGCCGTACCGCAGGCAGTCGCCGGGGCCGAGCAGCTGCGGCACGCCGTCCAGGGTCAGTTCCAGCCGCCCCTCGAACACCCAGAGGTGGTGCTCCAGGCCGGACGGGCAGGCGAGGTCGTAGGCGATGTCGGCGCCGGCCGGGAGCCGGCCCTCGACGATC
>NZ_JAFLNG010000849.1 GCF_017427025.1 Streptomyces sp. FH025 | reverse complement strand
GGCGTTGAAGAGCCGGCGCGCCCGTCACCGGGTGAGGACGCGGGCTCGCCGGCTCTTCAACGCCTGCTGCGGGACGACCGGTTCGAGGAAGGGGCTGGGTGCCCCGTGCCAGGAGACGGAGAGGGCCTCCCGAGCGCGCGTGCACGCGACGAAGAGCAGGCTCAGCTCGCCGTTGAGGTCCTCCTGGTGCTGCTGCGGGTCGGTGTCCTCCGGGGTGATCGCGCTTCGCATGGGCACCATGCCGTCGCTCACGCCCACCACGGCGACGCAGCGGAACTCCAGCCCCTTCATCCGGTGCATGGTTCCGATCCGCACGCCGGGGGACGGCGCGTTGCCGAGCAGGTAGGCCGACGTCCCGGCCTGCTCCAGGGCCTGGGCGATGTCGCGGCCGAGTCGGGCGGTCCGGGCGGCGACGCCGATGTCCTCCGGGCCCACCCCCGAGGCGGTCCACTCCTCGACGCGGGTGACGAGTGCCCGGATCTCCTCGGCCTCGTCGACGTGGCCGTGCGCCTCGGGGTGCGCCCCGTGCAAGGTCGAGTGGTACCCGACGAGGGACTCCTCCCCGCCGTCCATGTCGTCCGGGCGTTCACCGGTGAGCAGGGACGCGGACCAGCTGAGGATCTCGTGCGTGGTCCGGTAGTTGACCCGCAGCCGGGAGGACCGTCCGACCACCTGGATTCCGAGTGCGCGCAGCGAGACCTTGTTGTTCCCGTAGATCCGCTGGTGCGGGTCGCCGGCGAGGAACAGGTCGTCCGGTCCGGGCGCGACGACCGCGCGGAGGAACCGCCACTGCGCGGGATGCAGGTCCTGCGCCTCGTCGATCACCACGTGCCGGAACGGGCGGTCGTCCTGCTCGTCGAGCACTCGCGCGGCCTGCGCGCAGACCTGGAGGAACGTCCACTCCCCGGCCTGCCGTAGCTCCTCCTCGAACGCCGCCACCGCACGCCACAGCTGGGCCTTCTGCAGCGGACCGATGGCCGTTCCCCGGCCGGACCGCTGTGCCTTCAGGTACTGCTCCGAGCTCTCGATCGCCTGGGCCAGCACGACCTGCCGCCACTCCTGGTCCAGGAAGACGTCGGTGAAGTCGACCCCGAGCCGCTGGGCGACCCGGCCCCAGCGGGCGAGGACCGCACGCTGACTGAAGAGGATCTTCAGCGGGGCGCCGCCGCGTGAGCGGCGCAGGACCTCGTTCGCCAACGCGTCGACGGTGACCACCCGGACCTTCGCCCTGGTCCGTTCGTCCGTGACGAGCAGGGCGAGGCAGCGCTCCAGCTCCGCGGCGAGGTCCTTGGTGAAGGTGGTGAGCAGGACCGACCCGTCGGGGGCGTCCGGCGGCAGGCGGCGCGCCAGGTGGTAGGCCCGGTGCAGGGCCACCACGGTCTTGCCGGTCCCGGGACCGCCGGTGACGCGGGCGGGCCCGTTGTACGAGTCCCGGTAGGCGATCCGGTACTGGGCCGGGTGCAGGAAGATCCGCCACGCGTCGAACGGGCGCTCCAGGATCTCCTGCAACTCCTCGGGGCCGGACACCATCGCGACCCGGCCGCGTGCGTGGGCCATCGCCGAGACCAGCCCGTCCTCGGGCTGCGCGGCGCTCACCGGAGCCGCCGCCCGCGCGTACGCCTGCACGATCTCGCGGTCGATGTCGGCCGGCTCCATTCCGCTCGCGAGGCCGATCAGCACGTCGAACTGCTGCTCCGGCAGGACCCGGTGGAGCGCTTCCAGATGGGCTTCGTCGGGCAGCAGCCGGATGATCGGCAGGATCTCCTCGTCGATGCCCAGGCTGCGCAGAACCTTGTCCGACCGGTCGGCGAAGAGCCGCCCGGGTTCGTCGGAGCCCAGTGTCCTGAGCGACTCGGTGGCGCGTTCCAGGGCGACGTCGTTGCGGATCTCGACGCCCTGGGTGGCGGCGTTGACCGAGGCCCGGTGCTTGCACGCCCAGTCGTTGGCCTTGTCGTGCGGGAGGACCTTCAGCAGCAGGTACCCGTCGCCCCGGTCGGCCTTGAGGACGACTCCGCGCCAGAAGTCGGTGATCCGGATGGTCCGTATTCGGGGATCCCGCTGATGGGTGAGCTTCTCCAGGTGAGCGCCGGCGTGCGTCGCCCCGGTGAACTTCTCGAAGGTCTCGAAGACCCGCCGCTGCACCGACTTCTCCAGCGCCGCGAACTCCAGCAGGAAGTCCCGGTGCATCCCCAGCGTCGCCACGCAGGCCCCCTCACGCCTCTGTCCGGTCGGGCAGTGCGCTCACTGTACTGGCCCCGGTGATCAACTCGTGCCGCGCACGGACCGCTGCCGCGCACGGCCGTTGTTGACGCGCGGCCGGGCAGGTTCGTACGGTGTGTAGTCGACTGTTCACGCGACATCCTGGAGGCGTGATGAGCCAACCCTGGGAAGCGGATCCCGACGCCGCGCTGACCCGGCGCCTGGGCAAGTCGCCGACCGAGTTGGGCACCACGGGAGGCCGGGACGGCTGCCCGGATGTCTGGGAACTCGACAACGGGGACATCGCGGTCATCGGGCGTGATCTGACCGCGGCCTACGAGACCGGCCTCCCCGCGGACGTGGCGGTCGGCGAGGGCGAGCGCCTCGTGGTCATTCCGCGGATCACGTTCCTCTCCGCGAAGGCGGACCTGCCGGATGCGTGACCTCCTCGGCGGCCTGCCGGGTGACCGACTTCCCCTCGACGAGTACCGGGCCGATAGGACGTGAGAACGGTCCGCAAGTGGTTCCGCGCTGAGTCTCCTGCGAGACCTGTGAACTGAGTCAAGCGGTGAAGGTACGGCGCCGGGAGGCTCGCCGTACCGAGCCATCCTCCCGAGCCTCGCATCGTGCCGACCGCGAACGGCGGGGTGAATCCGATCGGCTTCGAAGTGGCTTTCCCGGACCGCC
>NZ_JAFLNG010000848.1 GCF_017427025.1 Streptomyces sp. FH025 | reverse complement strand
ATCGTCTATCCTTGACACTCGTGTCAAGGTCCAGCCGGATCGGCTCCGTTTCGGACGTGAGGATGGTCACATGAGGATCGGCGAACTCGCCCGGCTGACGGAGAGCACTCCGCGCCTGTTGCGCTACTACGAGAAGCAGGGGCTGATCAGCCCGCGCCGGGAGGCCAACGGCTACCGCGACTACGACGACTACCTGGTGAGCCGGGTGCTCCAGATCCGCGGCCTGCTGGAGTCGGGCCTGCCCACCCGGATCATCAAGCAGATCCTGCCCTGCCTGGACACCCCGCGGACGATCCACTTCGCCGACGCCACACCGGAGATGCTCGCCACCCTGGAGTCCGAGACGGAGCGGATGACCCGCCGGATCGAGTGCCTGACCCGCAACCGGGACGCCATCCGGGAGTACCTGGGCGTGGTCAAGGGCCTCTCCTGAGCGGGCGGGTCCCGGCGGAGCGGGTGTTCGAACCGGCGGCTTGACCTTGTCACCGGTGTCAGGGTGGACGCTGCTGCCATGACCGATTCCGCCATCCGGCACACCGCATTCGGCGACGGCACCCCGCTCGTCCTGATCCACGGCTACACCGTCGACCACCGCGTCCTGCTCCCGCTCGAACCCGCCTTCGCCGACCGCCCCGGCTGGCGGCGTCTCTACCTCGACCTCCCCGGCCACGGTGCCAGCCCGCGTCTTTCCGGCCCGACCTCGGCGGCGGCCCTGGCCGAGGCCGTCTTCGCGTGGATCGACGCCGAGCTGGGCGGCCGGCCCTTCGCCGTGGTCGGCCAGTCCTTCGGCGGGCAGCTGGCCCGGGCGGTGACCGCACGCTACGGGGAGCAGGTGCTGGGCTCGGCGCTGCTGGTGCCGGTGGTGGGCTGGGGCGAGGACCGGACCCTGCCCGCGCAGACCGTGCTGGAACGCGACCGGGAGCTGTTCGACCGCCTCCCGGCCGCCGAGCGCGAGCTGTTCGAGTACACCACGGCCCGTCTGGACAAGCGGAACTGGGAGCTCTTCGAGCAGTACGTCCTGCCGGGCTGGCGGGTCCACGACCGGGCGGCCGCCGCCGAACTGGAGGCCGACTTCATGCTGCCGCACTGGCCCGAGCGGCAGGCGCCGGAGCACCGCGGCCGCCACCTGCTGGTCACCACCCGGCAGGACGCCCTGGTGGGCTGGCACGACCAGCTCGCCCTGCTCGACCACTACCCCCGGATGGCGGCGACGGTGCTCGACGGCGCCGGCCACAACCCGCAGGTGGAGCACGCCGAGGCGGTCCGCGGCCCGTTCGGTGCCTGGCTCGACGAACTCCGGCGCCCGTAGCGCACATTGAGGCAAAGGCGGAGGCCTCGCGATCGGACGGAACCGATCGCGAGGCCGTTCGCCGTGACGCCCCGTGGGGCCGGGGCTCAGCCGATGGAGCGGGGGAGCCGGGTCGTCAGGTACAGGATGGTGAAGGAGCCCACCAGCTGGATGCCCAGGCACAGCGCGAGCGCGCGGCCCATGCCGAGGCTGGGGGAGACCGACAGGTACAGGGTGCCGAGGGTGGCGACACCGAGGGCCAGGCTGGCCTGCTGCCCGGTGGCGAGGACGCCGCTGCCGACACCGGCCCGGGCGGCGGGCACCTTGGAGAGGACGACCCGGAACAGCGGGGTGCCGATCAGGCCCTGCCCGATGCCCGCGAGGGCGACGCCGGGGGCCATCCGCAGCGCGGAGAAGTGGGCCGAGTCGGCGAGGACGGTCAGCGCGATGGTGGCGAGTCCGGTGGCCTGGACGACGGCGCCGGCGCTGAGCACCCGGCTGCCCCAGCGGCCGATCAGCCGCGGGCCGGACAGCGAGGCGGTGAAGTAGCCGACGGCCATCGGGACGAGCGCCCAGCCGGCCGCGACCACACCGAGCCGCAGGCCCTGCTGGAGGGCGACGGCGATGACGAACATGAAGCCGCCGAAGCCCGCGAAGTAGGGGAGCGCGATGCCGAGGCCGCGCCGCATCTCGGGGATCCGCAGCAGGGTGGGCGGTACCAGCGGGGTGTCCCCGCGCCGCTCGGCGCGCCGCTCGACCACGGCGAAGGCGACGGCCAGCACGGGGAACAGCGCCAGCAGCGCCCAGGACCAGAGCGGCCAGCCGGCCGCGCGGCCCTCCATCAGCGGGATGAGCAGCGCCAGCATCGTGGCGGTGAGCAGGACGGTGCCCGGCACGTCCACCCGGGCGGCCTGGGTGGCCTTGCTCTCCGGGACGTACCGGACGGCCAGCACCACGGCGAGCAGGGCGAACGGGACGTTCAGCAGGAAGACCGAGCGCCAGCCGGTGCCGAACAGGTCGGCGGCGACCAGCATCCCGCCGAGCACCTGGCCGATCACCACGGAGATCCCGCCGACCGCGCCGTAGACGCTGAGCGCGCGGCCGCGCCGGGCGCCTTCGGTGGCTGCGGTGATGGTGCCGAGCACCTGCGGGATCAGCAGCGCGGCCGAGGCGCCCTGGGCGGCCCGGGCGGCGACCAGGGACCACGCGCCGGGGGCGAGGCCGCAGGCCAGCGAGGTGAGGGCGAAGGCGGTGGCCCCGGCGACGAAGAGCCGGCGGCGGCCGAAGATGTCGCCGAGCCGCCCGCCGAGGACGAGCAGGACGGCGAAGGCGATGCCGTAGCCGGCGGCGACGAGTTCCAGGACGGCCGGTCCGGCGGCCAGGTCCTCGTCGATGGTGGGCAGGGCGACGTTGACGATGAAGAAGTCGAGCATCGGCAGGAAGGCCCCGAGCAGTACGGTGACCAGCCCGGCGGTGCCGAGGGAGGGCCCCGCGGCGCCGAGGGCGGAGGTGCGGGGAGCGGCTGGGGCGACTGGAGCGACTGGAGCGGCGGTTCGGATCGGAGCGGGGGCGACGGCGAGTGGTTTGGTCACGGGTCCTACGATCC
>NZ_JAFLNG010000847.1 GCF_017427025.1 Streptomyces sp. FH025 | reverse complement strand
GCTCCCGCACAGCCATGTGTCCTCCCGTTCACTCGCTCGGCACCGGGCGGCGCCGACGCCACGGAACATACACAGAGCCACTGACAATCGACCCCGAGTAATCGAACACCTCGTCCCCGGAGCCCCTGTGGCCCCTGATCCCGGCGGGATTGTCAGTGCCGGGCGCTATGGTCGGGGACCATGCGACTGCTGCATACCTCCGACTGGCATCTCGGCCGTTCGTTCCACCGGGAGAGCCTGCACGACGCCCAGCGCGCCTTCCTGGACCACCTGGTGGACGTGGTCCGGTCCGAGGGCGTGGACGCCGTGCTGGTCGCCGGGGACGTCTACGACCGGGCGCTGCCCGGACTGGACGCGGTCGCGCTGTTCGACGACGTGCTGCACCGGCTGGCGGACCTAGACGTCCCGACGGTCTTCATCAGCGGGAACCACGACTCGGCGCGCCGCCTCGGGGTCGGCGCCGGGCTGATCGGCCGGGCCGGGATCCACCTGCGGACCGACCCGGGCGAGTGCGCCGTGCCCGTCCTGCTGGCGGACGAGCACGGGCCGGTCGCGGTGTACGGGCTGCCGTACCTGGAGCCGACGCTGGTGCGCGAGCGGTTCGGGCTGGCCAAGGGCGGGCACGCGGCGGTGCTCGGCGCGGCGATGGAGCAGGTCCGGGCCGACCTGGCGGCGCGCCCGGAGGGCACGAGGGCGGTGGTGCTGGCGCACGCCTTCGTCACCGGCGGCAAGGAGACCGACAGCGAACGGGACATCGCGGTCGGCGGGGTCGCCTCCGTCCCCGCCTCGGTCTTCGACGGGGTGCACTACGCGGCGCTCGGCCACCTGCACGGCTGCCAGACCCTCGCCCCGCACCTGCGCTACAGCGGCTCCCCGCTGGCCTACTCCTTCTCCGAGGTGCGCCAGCGCAAGACCATGTGGCTGGTCGACCTCGCGGCCGACGGCTCGGTGGCCGCCGAGCGGATCGACTGTCCGCAGCCGCGCCCGCTCGCCACCCTGCGCGACACGCTGGACGCGCTTCTCACCAAGGAGGAGTACGCCGAGCACGAGCAGTCCTGGGTGCAGGCCACGCTCACCGACGCGGCCCGCCCGAGCGAGCCGATGGAGAAGCTGCGCCGCCGCTTCCCGCACACCCTTCAGCTGCTGTTCGACCCCGAGGAGAGCGAGGCCGAGCCGACCCGGTCGTACGCGGCCCGGGTCAGCGGCCGCGAGGACCTGGAGATCGCCGAGGGCTTCCTGCGGCACGTCCGCCCGGGCGCCGAACCGGAGCCGGACGAGCTCGGCTGGCTGCGCGAGGGCTTCGAGCGCGTCCGGGAGACCACCGACCGGAAGGCGGACCTGCCCCGATGAGGCTGCACCGGCTCACCGTCACCGCCTTCGGCCCGTTCGCGGGCAGCGAGACGGTGGACTTCGACACGCTCGCCGCCGGCGGGCTGTTCCTGCTGCGCGGCGCGACCGGCGCGGGCAAGAGCAGCGTGCTGGACGCGGTCTGCTTCGCCCTGTACGGCGAGACGCCGAACGCCCGCCGGGCCAACCGGCTGCGCAGCGACCACGCCGATCCCAGGCGGCTGACCGAGGTGCGGCTGGAGCTGACGCTGGGCGGGCGGCGGCTGCAGATCACCCGGCTGCCCGAGCAGCGCCGGCCGAAGAAGGTCGGCACCGGCACCACCGTCGAGCGGCCACAGACCCTGCTGCGCGAGTGGGCCTCCGACGCGGGCGACGGCACGCCCGGCTGGCGGCCGGTCAGCAAGTCGCACCAGGAGGCCGGGGAGGAGATCCACCGGCTGATCGGCATGAGCCGGGAGCAGTTCTGCCAGGTGGTGCTGCTGCCGCAGGGTGACTTCGCCCGCTTCCTCAAGGCCGACTCGGAGGAGCGCGGAAAGCTGCTGCGGCGGTTGTTCGACACCGAGCGCTACGGGCTGGTCGAGGCCTGGCTGGCCGAGCAGCGGCGTGCTCAGGAGTCCGCCGTCCAGGCAGGTCGGCGCCGACTGCGCGACCTCGCCAGCAAGGCCGAGCAGGCGGCCGGGCCCGGCGCCGAGCCGGCCGACGGCTGGGTGCCGACGGAGGACGGCGACGACGGCCTGACCGCCGGAGTGCTCGGCTGGGCGGCGGTCCTGCGCAGCGGCGCCGCCGAACAGCTCGCCGTGGCGGAGGCCGCGCTCGCGGGTGCCGAGGCCGCGCAGCGCACCGCTCAGGAGAGCCGGGCGGCCGCCGAGGAGCTGGCCGGCCGGCAGCGCCGGCACCGGGAGGCACTGGCCGAGGCCGAGCGACTGGCCGGGTTCGAGCAGGCAGCGGCACGGGAGCGGCGGCGGCTGGCCGCCGCGCAGGAGGCCGTCGGGGTGGAGTCCGCACTGCGGCTGCGGGACGGCGCGGCCGAGGCCCTCGGGCGCGCCCGGGAGGCGGAGCACCGGCGCCGGGAGGCGCTCTCCCGGGCGGACGGCGAGGGGCGCGCGCTCGCCGGGGCCGACGCCGCCGGGCTGGCCGAGGCCGAGCTGCGGCTGCGGGCCGAGGTGGTCCGGCTGGAGGCGGCCCGGGTGGAGGAGCGGCGCTGCGCCGAACTCGCCCGCGAGCAGGGCTCCCTGGTCGGGGAGCGCCGCGGAGCCGAGGAGCTGGCCGAGGAGGCCGAGGACTGGCTGTCCGAATTCGACGGCGAGCTGGGCCGGCTGGAGGAGGAACAGTCCCGGGCCCGGGTGGCGAGTGCCCGGGTCGAGCAGCTGGACGGCCAGCGGAACGAGTTGACCACCCGCCTGGACGCGGCCCGGGAGCGCGACGGGCTGCGGGCCGAGCTGGAGACCGCCGAGCCCCGGGTGGTCGGGCTGCGCACCGCCGCGCTGGACGCCCGTGAGCACAGCCTGGATCTGCGCGACCGGCGGCTGGCGGGCATGGCCGCCGAGC
>NZ_JAFLNG010000846.1 GCF_017427025.1 Streptomyces sp. FH025 | reverse complement strand
GGGCTGCTGGACGGCGGTCATGGCGTCGGTGGGCAGTGTGGTGCGGATGAACTGGGGCCCGTCCGCCAGGCCCGGGGCGTCGACCGGGTGCCGGGTGGTGCCGCCGGAGAGCGCGCCCACGTTGTCGGTGGCCGGGTCGGCGGAGCGGGCGCGACCGGCCCAGGCCTCCAGGGTGAACTTGCCGGGGTAGCCCTGGCTGATGCTGGTGATCAGGTCGGCGGACTGCCGGCCGGGCCGCAGGTGCGGGCCGAAGGCGCGTTCCACGATCCCGTCGTCGAAGTCGCCGTAGCGCACCGGCAGGACGACGGCCCGTACCTCGGCGGTGCTGCCGTCGGCCAGGGTGATCCGACGCCCGTGCAGTTGCAGGACGGCCGCGCCGGCGGGGTTGGCACGGCGCGGCTCGCTGTCCAGGCCGTACGGGTCGAAGCCGCTGACGAAGATCCGCCGTACCGCCCGGCTGCTGCTGAAGCCGTCGTCCAGGCCGCGCGACGCGTCCTCGAAGCGGGCCCGCAGCTCGGCGTGGTCGATGTCGAACCCGGGCTCCCAGCGGGCCAGTTGGACGGTCATGGCGAGCCTGGTCCAGTACAGTGGGCGGTCGTCGAGGGCGGGTAGCTCGCCGTTCGGGCGCCGGCCCTGGGCGCGGTCCACGCCGGCCCGCCAGAGCGCCCGGCCCCAGGCGTCCACGACCCGCTCGGCCCGGTGGGCGCTGCGGGCGGCGCACAGGGCGGCGGGGAAGCCGCGGAGCAGGTCGTCGAGGCCGGAGCGCTCGGTGAAGGCGGCCGTCCGGGCGTCCTGGAGGCGGGCCTGTTCCGCGTCCAGGGGCGCGGTGGTGACGGTCCGGCAGCCGGCTGGCGCCGCGTGGGCGGCGGCCGGGGCGAGCAGGGCGGCGAACGTTCCGGTGAGCGCGGTGGCCACGGCGGCGGCCCGTCCGGATGCGCGTCCGGATGCGCGTCCGGCGGCGCGGGAAGCGGCGCGGCGAAGGCGTGTCATGTGACCTGACAATAGGTTGCGGGCTGACGCCCCGCCAGGGTGCCTGCTCCGTATCCGCACCCTCCCCGCCGGCCTGCCGGAACGCCCGGTCCGCCTCTGGCGTGCTCCCGATGTGCTCCTGATGCGCTTCTGACGGTGCGGGCGGGAACCGGCGCGATCTCTACAGCGTTGTCGTGGTCGAACAGCGTGAATCGGATGGTGGTGGAGGAAACCCCATGAGTGTGGCCCTGACGAAGGGCGGCAACGTCTCCCTGGGCCGGCAGGCCCCCGGGCTGCGGACGGTGCGGGTCTGCCTCGGCTGGACGGCGGGCGCCGGGTACGACCTGGACGCCAGCGCGCTGCTCTGCGGCGCCTCCGGGAAGGTCCTCACGGACCAGCACTTCGTCTTCTTCAACAACCTGCAGAGCCCGGACGGTTCGGTCCGACACCAGGGCGGCAGTGGCGGCAACGGCAGCAACGGCAGCGGCGGCGGCGAGGACCGCGAGCGGATCGACGTCCGGCTCGCGGACGTCTCCGCCGACGTGCAGCGGATCGTCTTCCCGGTGGCGATCTACGACGCGACGCAGCGGCGCCAGACCTTCGGGCAGGTCCGCGGCGCGTACATCCGGCTCGTCGACGCGGACGGCGGCGGCGAGGTGGCCCGCTACGACGTGGCGCCGGAGGCGGGCAGCGAGACGGCGATGGTGTTCGGCGAGCTCTACCGGCACGGCGCGGACTGGAAGTTCCGCGCCGTCGGGCAGGGGTACGCCTCCGGGCTCGCGGGCATCGCCACCGACTTCGGCGTGGACGTGCTGCAGCCCGCGCCCGCCGCGGCAACCGCCCCGGCGCCTGCCGCCGCGCCCGTCCCCGCCGTGCCCGCGGTGCCCGCGGTGCCGCCGCCGGTCGCACCGCCCGTTCCGAAGACCCAGCCAGTACCAGGGAGTTCACCCGTGACGTGTTTCTTCGACCCCTCGCACGGCCCCGGCTCGGCCGTCGTGCTGTGGCAGCCGCAGTGGGGCGTGCCGCGCCAGGTCGAGACCTGTGCCGCCTGCGCCCAGCGGGTGCAGACCACCGTCCCGCCGTTCTACACCCCGCCGCAGGCCGGTTACCCGCAGGCCGGTTACCCGCAGCCGGTCCAGCAGCAGGGGTACCCGCAGGCGCCCGACCAGCAGCAGGCGCAGGGGGGCCGCCGCTTCGGAACCGGCGCGATGATCGGCGCGGGCGCGGCCGGCCTGGTGGGCGGCGTGCTGCTCAACGAGGCGCTGAGCGACGACGGGCCCGAGGTGGTCGTGAACAACTACTACGAGGACGACGGCTTCTTCTAAGCCGACCACGTTCCGTGACCTCGACGGCCGCACAACGCACCCGCGTTGTGCGGCCGTTCGGCGTTCTTCACGAGCCCTGCCGCCGGTACGCCCCGGCTCGGGCGGCGGCCTCGGCGGCGGTCGCGGCGCGGTCGGCGGCCGCCTCGTCGAGCGGCTCGGCGGTGGTGAGCATCCGGTAGTAGAGCGGCGCCGAGACGGCCCGGATCACCTCGAACTCATCGGTGTCCGGCGGGAGTTCGCCGCGTTCGACGGCCTCGGTGACGCACGGCGCCCACTCCTCGACCCGGCGCTGGTAGAAGCGCCGCAGGGCCTCGGCCGTACCCGGATCGCCGTTGGCCGCCACCAGGACCGCGCGGAACAGCGCGCCCTGGCGCGGGTCGGCCAGGGTGCGCTGGACCAGCCGGGCGTTGGCCCGGAGGTCCTCGGCAAGCGAGCCGCTGCAGGTGCGCGGCAGGGACTGCTCGGCCATGTCCACCAGCAGATCGGCGACCAGGGCGGTGGTGCTGCCCCAGCGGCGGTAGACGGTGGTGCGGCCGACCTCGGCGCGCTGGGCGAGGTCGGCGAGGTCGAGGCCGCTGAAGCCGCGCTCGACCAGGGCGTCC
>NZ_JAFLNG010000845.1 GCF_017427025.1 Streptomyces sp. FH025 | reverse complement strand
GCGGGGGCGAGCCGGTGCCAGAAGGTGACGGGGTGTCCGTGGGCCAGCTGCGGCTCGGGCGCCACCGCCTCGTACGGGCGGACCACCGGGACGCCCTGCCCGGCCATCCAGTGGGCGACGGTCAGCTCGCGGTGCGCCCGGTCGTACAGCTCGGGGCCGCGGCCGACCTTGGCGACCACGGCCGGGTCGCCGAGGTCGAAGACGGCGTTCTCGCCGAGCGCGAGCAGCCGGGCGTCGCCGGGGCCGGGCAGTCCGGCGGACTCGCAGGCATGGGCGAGCAGCAGCCGGGCGCGGCCCTCGTCGAAGGGGATCATGGCTGGGCTCCGTTCCGCCGGTGTTCGTCCGGGGGATGCCGGACGGTGATCATCATGACCCACGGACGCCGGGCCCCGCGCGCTGCGGGGCCCGGCACCGGCACGGCCGTGCGGAAGGAAGCGGAAGGAAGAGAGGGGAGGAGAGGGGATCAGACCTCGACCCGGCGGTGCCGTCCGGTGTCCGCGCTGTCCGCGGGGTCGGCCGGCTGCTCCCGGACGGCCCGCTCGGCGCCGGCCGGCGGGAGGGGCTCGCCGTGCGAGAGGTCGGGCAGCCAGTTCAGCCAGCGCGGCAGGTACCAGTTGCGCTCGTCGAGCAGGGTCATCACCGAGGGCAGCAGCACCGCGCGGATCACCGTCGCGTCGATCAGCACCGCGACGGCCAGGCCCACGCCCATCTGCTTCATCACCTGCATGGACAGGGTGCCGAAGACCGCGAACACCGCGACCATGATCACCGCGGCGCTGGTGACCACGCCGGCCGTGGAGCGGATGCCGTGGGCGATCGCGGCCCGGGTCGGAAGGCCGTGGTCGTGGCCCTCCTTGATCCGGGAGACCACGAACACGTGGTAGTCCATCGAGAGCCCGAAGAGGATCACGAAGAGGAACAGCGGCACCCAGGACTCGACCGCGCCGACCCCGGCGGTGCCCAGCAGTGAGGCGCCCACGCCGTGCTGGAAGACCAGCGTCAGCACCCCGTACGCGGCGCCCACCGAGAGCAGGTTGAGCGCGACGGCGGTGAGGGCGACGGCCAGCGAGCGGAAGGAGGTGAGCATCAGCAGGAAGGCGAAGGCGACGACGAAACCGAAGACCAGCGGCATGGAGCCGGTCATCCTGCTGTTGAAGTCGTGCGATCCGGCGGTGTTGCCGGTGACCGGGGCCTCGGTGCCGGGCACCGTGAGGACGGTGGCGGGCACCAGCTCCTCGCGCAGGGTCCTCAGCGCGTCGTTGCTGGTGGCGTCGTTGCCGGTGCCGTTGAGCGGGATGTCGACGGTGGCGATGTTCTCGTCGGCGTGCACCGCGACCTCGACCGGCCCGTGCATCCGCCCGCTGGCCAGGGCCCTGGCCTTGAGGTCGGCGATGGCGGCGGTCATCGCGGGGGAGGAGATGTCCCGGGCCTTGATCACGACGGTGGCGGGGCCGGGGCTGCCGGGGAAGGCGGCCTCGATCTTCTGCGAGGCGGCGACCAGGGCGTTGCCGGCGGGCAGCTGCTGCTGGAAGGTCAGGTTGGCGGTGTGCATGGTGAGCATCGGCGCTGCCAGGCCGAGCAGCGCGGCCCCGGCGAGCAGGGTGGCGGCCAGCGGGCGGCGCAGCACCGGGGTCAGCACGGCGTTCCAGAACCGCCCACCGGTGTCGGCCGCGTCGGGGCGGCGCAGCCTGGCGAGGAAGGGGACGCGGCCCTTCTCGACCCGGTCGCCGAGCATGGACAGCAGCGCGGGCAGCACGGTGAGCGAGCCGAGCACGGCGGTGACCACGACCACGATGGTGGCGTAGCCCATCGCGCGGAAGTCGGCGAGCCCGGTGAGGAACATCCCGGCCATGGCGACCACGACGGTGACGCCGGAGACCAGGACGGCCCGGCCGCTGGTGGCGGCGGCCACGGCCAGCGCGGTGGCGGCGTCGCGCCCGGCGGCCCGCTCCTCGCGCTCGCGGCGCAGGTAGAACAGGCAGTAGTCGACGCCGACGGCGAGGCCGACCAGCAGCATCACCGAGCTGGCGTTGTCGCTGGTGTGCAGCAGCCCGCTGCTGAGCGCGACCAGTCCGCCGGCCGCGACGAAGGCGGTCAGCGCGAGCACCACCGGCAGCACGGCGGCGACGAGCGCGCCGAAGGCGATGAGCAGGATGCCGAGGGCCAGCGGCACGGCCGTCCACTCGGCCCGGGCGAAGTCGTTCTTGAACTGGTCCTGCATCCACTTCGCGGAGCTGGCGTCGCCGAGCTCGACCACGGTGAGGTCGGGGTGCCGGCGCTGTACGTCGGCCACCGCGTCCATGACGGACCCCACGCCGGCGACCGCCTCCTCGCGGTCGCCCTTGAGGGTGAGCAGGACGAGGGCGGAGCGGCCGTCCGCCGACACCGCCCCGGTGTCGTACGGGGAGCGGACCTCGGCCGTCTTGCCGGTGCCGTTCACGGCGGTGACGACCTGGCCGACCGCGGCCCTGAAGTCCGGGTCGTCGGCGCCGCGGGTGGCGCTCTGGACCAGGACGGTCTCGCCGACCGGGTTCTTCAGCCCGGCCTCGTCCAGGATCCGCGCGGCGCGCGAGACCTGGCCGGGCATCCGCTCGGAGTCGGTCACCTTGCTGTTGCCGTGCGTTCCGCCGAGCGCGGCGGTCAGGACGACGAACAGCAGCCAGCCGAAGACGGCGGTCTTTCTGTGTCGGGCGCTCCAGGCGCCCATGGCGGCGGCCATGCCGAGTCTGGTCTTCACGGGAGGTCCCTCTGGGGAAGCGGCGGTCGTCGCCGGGCGTGATCGGCGGTGGACCGGTCGCCCCGACCGCCGGAGAGTTGCTCGCCGGTACGGCTCCGGCGTCGCAACTGACAGTAGGGAAGCGCTGGTTGGGCGGTAATCCGGCTGGCGGGTGATCACGCC
>NZ_JAFLNG010000844.1 GCF_017427025.1 Streptomyces sp. FH025 | reverse complement strand
CGAGCCATGGTGAGGAATGTCCGGAACATCCCCTAATGTGACGCTGTCCCGGGGCCTGGCCGCCGGGGCGCGATGAGTACGGGTGAGTACTGGGTTAGGGATGGGAAGGGGATCGATGGAGCAGCGCGCCGTCGTTCGTTGTGCCGAGGGGCACCTGTTCAGCACCACCACGTTCCCGATGCAGAACCTCGGTCCCGGGCGACTCGGGCCCGGGCGGTTGATCCGCTGTCCGCAGTGCGGACGGCTCCGGAGCTCGGTGCTGGCCGACGTACAGGAGCTGTCCGAGCCGCAACTGGCGCGGGCCATGCGGTTGGAAGCCGCGGAGTTCCTGGCCTGACGGCCTACGGATGGGCGGCGGGGCCCCGGGCGGATTCGTCCGGGGCCCCGTCGTGCACGTAACCTCGAAGCGTGCTGCTCTCTGACAAGGACATCCGAACCGAAATCGACCTGGGCCGGGTCTCCATCGACCCGTTCGACCCGGCGATGATCCAGCCGTCGAGTATCGACGTGCGCCTCGACCGCTTCTTCCGCGTGTTCGAGAACCACAAGTACCCGCACATCGACCCCTCCGAGGAGCAGCCGGACCTGACCCGGCTGGTCGAGCCCGAGGGCGACGAGGCGTTCATCCTGCACCCCGGCGAGTTCGTGCTGGCCTCGACGTACGAGGTCATCACGCTGCCCGAGGACGTGGCCTCCCGGCTGGAGGGCAAGTCGAGCCTGGGCCGGCTGGGCCTGCTCACCCACTCCACGGCCGGCTTCATCGACCCCGGCTTCAGCGGTCACGTGACGCTGGAGCTGTCGAACGTCGCGACGCTGCCGATCAAGCTGTACCCGGGGATGAAGATCGGGCAGCTCTGCCTGTTCCGGCTCTCCTCGCCGTCCGAGCACCCGTACGGCTCCGAGCGCTACGGCTCGCGCTACCAGGGCCAGCGCGGCCCGACGCCGTCCCGCTCGTACCTGAACTTCCACCGCACCCAGGTCTGACGACAACAGAGTGCACGCACGGGAGGCGGCCACCCCTTCGGAGAGGAGGGTGGCCGCCTTCGGCGTTCTCAGGCCCGCTTGGGGCTAGGCCCGCTTGGGGCTGGTGACCGCGACCAGCTCGGTGCCGTCCTCGGACAGCCGCAGCTCGGTGCGCAGCTCGGCGAGCTCGCCGAGGTGGTGCAGGTGGGTGCCGCCGCAGAAGATCCGCGCGCCGCCCTCGGGCAGCTCGCAGTGCCACTGGCGGCGGGCGGTGAGCTCGGGGCCGGGGACCTCGATGCGGACCGGGGCGTCGGCCGCGACCCAGGCGGCGAGCCGCGCGTTGACGGCCTCGGTGAGGGCGGGCAGGGCGTCGGCGAGGGCGGGGAACTCCTCGGTGGCGTCCGCCGTGAAGCCCTTCTTCTTGAGCGACTTGCCCAGCCGGTAGGTGTCCGTGCTGGCCTCGGTGTCCATCACCGAGCTGGCCATCGCCAGGCTGTCGAAGTCGGGGTTGCCGAAGGCGTCCGAGCGGCCCGGGTCCTTGCGCCAGCGCGGGCCGAGCGCGGCGTTGAGGGCGAGGGCGAGCAGGTGGCAGCCGCTGTGCGAGGCGCTGAGGGCGGCCCGGCGCCCGGTGTCCACGGTCAGGACGGCGGTGCGGCCCGCGAGGTCGCCGGGGTCGGTGTCGAGGACGTGCAGGACCAGCCAGGACCACTCCTCGTCCCCGCGCCGGACCGGGATCTCGGCGCCGACCAGGGGCGCGCCGCCCTCCGGGCCGACCGCGCCGGTGAGGCAGTCCACCACGGCCAGCTCGGTGCCGTCGACGGTGAGGGTGCCGAGGTCGGCCGGCTGGTCGGGCCAGGTGTGGTCGAGCGGGTGGAACGGCGTGGCCTCGGTCACCACGGCGTACCGGCCGTCGGCCAGCGGGTGCACCGCGAGCACCGGAGACTCGCCGGTCACCGCCCCGGCCGGGAAGCTGACGTGGGTGGTGGGAAGGGTCATGCCTGGCTCCGGTGGATCTCGGCGGACGAGGGTGGGCGGGCCCGGCGGCCTACCGGCCGGACCCGCCCCCCATTCTGCCCGTCGCCCCTCAGCCCAGTGTCGGCAGCTTGATCAGCACCAGCAGAGCGACCAGCTGCAGCGCCGAGGCGGCCGCGGCCTTGCCCCAGGGCAGGTCGTGCACCCGCCGGACCATGACGGTCAGCAGGTACGCGCAGAGCATCCAGGTGGCCCAGCCGACGACCTGCACCACCGCGCTGCCGGAGGGCAGCACCAGATCGAGCAGCAGCCGGGGCGCGTCGCTCAGCCAGCCGATCAGCGCGGCCAGGCCGACGGTCGACTTCCACGGGCCGTCGCCGCCGAGCTGGCGGGCCAGCGCGTAGGTGACCGCGCCGAAGATCCCGCCGGCCAGGGTGAAGCCGATGGCGGCGGCGACCAGGCCGGTCAGCGCCACGCTGAAGGTCGAGTTGACGATGTCGTCGTGGGTCAGCCCGATGCCGAGCACCGCGAGCACGCCGTACAGCAGCGAGACGGTGAGCGCGGGCAGCCACACCTGGTGGTCCCGGGTGCGGTCGAAGGTCGCGGCCGGGCTGCGGAAGATGCCGACGAACAGCTCGCGCCACTGCGGCCGGGGCCCGGAGACGTGCGGGGCGGACTGGCCGCCGGCCCGGTAGACGGTGACGTTGTCCTGGCCGTACGGCGGCTGGGCCTCCTGGCCGTAGGGCTGCTGCTCCTGCCCGTACGGCGGCGGCTGCTGCCCGTAGCCCCCGTCGTCGTAGTAGCCGGGCTGCTGACCGTAGTAGCCGTGGTCCTGCCCGTACGGGTCCCCGACCGGGAACGACCGGGTGCTGCCGGGCCGGTCCGCCGCGTACGGGTCGCCGTGGCCGTACCCGTCGCCCGCCGCGCTGCCCGAGCCCCCGGCCGGACCACCGCCCGGACCGCC
>NZ_JAFLNG010000843.1 GCF_017427025.1 Streptomyces sp. FH025 | reverse complement strand
GTTGTGGCGTGCCCATGGTGTGGAACCTGATGCCGTCGTCGGGCATTCGCAGGGGGAGATCGCGGCGGCGTACGTGGCGGGGGCGTTGTCGTTGGAGGACGCCGCCAAGGTGGTGGCGCTACGGAGCAGGGCGCTGGCGGTGTTGGCCGACCAGGGCGGCATGGTCTCCCTGGGGCTCGGGCACGAGCGGGCCGCCGAGTTCGTGGCCCGCTGGGACGGCCGGCTGACCGTGGCGGTGGTCAACTCGGCGGACAGCGTGGTGGTATCGGGCGACCTGGACGCGTTGGACGAACTGCTGGCGGCCTGTGAGGCCGACGGCATCCACGCCCGCCGCCTGCCCGTCAACTACGCCGCCCACTCCGTCCAGGTCGAGGCGATCCGCGAGCAACTGCTCACCGAACTGGCCGACATCACGCCCCACTCGGCGGCGATCCCGTTCTACTCCACGGTCACCGGCGAGCCGGTCGACACCTCCGCCCTCGACGCCGACTACTGGTACCGCAACCTCCGCGAACCCGTGCTGTTCGACCGGACCACCCGTGCGCTGCTCGACCACGGCCACACCGTCTTCGTCGAGGCCAGCCCGCACCCGGTCCTGGTCTCCGCCGTCGAGGAGACCGGTCACCACCACGGCACCGACCTCCTCGTCACCGGCACGCTCCGGCGCGACCAGGACGACTTCCTCACCTCGCTCGGCCGCCTGCACGTCCATGGCGTCCCGGTCGACTGGCGGTTCCCGGACGACACCGAGCCCGTCAGCCTGCCGACGTACGCCTTCCAGCGCCAGCCGTACTGGCTGCGGCCCGTCCCGACGGCGTCGGGCGACCACCCCCTGCTCAGCACGTTCGTGGAACTGCCCGACGGCGCGGTGCTCAGCGGACGGATCTCGCTCGCCACCCACCCGTGGCTGGCCGACCACGCCGTGCGGGGCTCCGTCCTCCTGCCCGGCACCGCGTTCGCGGAAATGGCGGCCTATGCGGCCGGCCGGCTCGGCCACGGGGTCGAGGAGCTGGTGCTCGAAACGCCGCTCGTCCTCGACGACACCCCGGTGCACCTCCAGGTCGTCGTGGGCCCCGAGGACGACGGCCGCTACCCGCTCACGGTGTACTCGCGTGACGGCGACGAGTGGGTGCGGCACGCCACCGGGACCCTGGGCGAGGAGCCGGTGCTGAGCGCCTGGGAGTGGCTGCCGGCCGGTGAGCCCCTCGACGTCGACGGGCTCTACGACTCGCTGTCCGTGCTCGGCTACGAGTACGGGCCGGCGTTCCAGGGCGTCACGGCGGCCTGGCGGGCCGGCGACACCGTCTACGCCGAGGTGGAGCTTCCCGCCGAGGAACCGTTCGCCCTGCACCCCGCGCTGCTCGACGCCGCACTGCACCCCATGGCGTTCCTCACCGACCGCACCGGCCTGCCGTTCGCGTTCACCGGAGTGGCGATACGGCCCGCGGGCAGCCGGACGCTGCGCGTACGCCTGTCCGCCACCGGGCCGGACACGTACACCGTGGCCGTGGCCGATCCGGACGGCACCCCGGTCGCGGTCATCACGTCGCTGACCGTCCGGGACGCCACCACCGTCCCGGACAGCCTGTACGCACTCGACTGGCTGCCCTTTGAATCGCCGGCCTTCGAATCGGCATCGACGGGCGGCGACCCCGCGGACCTGGTCGTCTACGAGGTGCCCGGGCCGGAGCCCGAGGCGGACACCGTCGAGGCGGCGTACGAGAGCGCGCGGAGCGTACTCGCCGTGATCCGGGACCACTTGGCGGGCGAGCGGACGCGGCTGGCGGTCGTCACCCGCAACGCCGTCGCCGCCGCGCCCGGTGACGTGGTCGGCCTCCACCACTCGATGGTCTGGGGCCTGGTCCGCGGCGCGCGGGCCGAGCACCCCGACCGGTTCGTCCTGGTCGACGCCGACCCGACCTGGGACCCCGCGCTGATCGCCGGCACGGACGAGCCGGAACTGGCGGTACGCCAAGGGGCGCTGCGCGTCCCCCGCCTGGTCCGCGTCGGCGCGAGCCTCACCCCGCCGGACGGGACCTGGCGGCTGGAGGACACGGGCACCGGCAGCATCGACGACCTGGCGCTGGTGCCCCGCCCTGAGCTCATGGAGCCGCTGGGGCCCGGGCAGGTCCGGATCGCCATGCGGGCGGCCGGCCTCAACTTCCGGGACGTGCTGATCGCCCTCGGCGTCTACCCCGGCGAGGCCCTGATGGGCGGCGAAGGCGCGGGCGTCGTCCTCGAAACCGGCCCGGACGCCCGGTTCCGGCCCGGCGACCGCGTCATGGGCCTGGTCCCCGGCGCCTTCGGCCCGGTCACCGTCGCCGACCAGCGGCTGCTGGTCCGGATGCCCGACGACTGGTCGTTCGCCAGGGCCGCGTCAGTGCCCGTGGTGTTCCTGACCGCCTGGTACGGCCTGCGCGACCTGGGCGGGCTGAAGGCCGGTGACCGGGTCCTGATCCACGCCGGCACCGGTGGCGTCGGCATGGCCGCGATCCAACTGGCCCGGCGGCTCGGGGCGGAGGTGTTCGCCACCGCCGGCCCGGCCAAATGGCACACCCTGCGCGCCCTGGGACTGGACGAGGAGCACATCGCCTCGTCGCGCACCCTGGAGTTCGAGCAGAAGTTCCCGTCCATGGACGTGGTTCTGGACTCGCTGTCCGGCGAGTTCGTCGATGCCTCCCTGCGGCTGCTCCGGCCCGGCGGCCGGTTCGTGGAGATGGGCAAGACCGACATCCGCGACGCGGCCGACCATCCCGACATCGTCTACCGGGCGTTCGACATCGCCGACGCGGGGCCGGAACGGCTCGGCGAGATCCTGGACGCCGTCGTACGGGCCTTCACGGACGGCGGGTTCGCGCCGCTGCCGTTGGACGTACGCGCGGTCCGGGACGCGGTCGACGTG
>NZ_JAFLNG010000842.1 GCF_017427025.1 Streptomyces sp. FH025 | reverse complement strand
CCTGATGCGGTGGGCGGCGCGTCGCAGGGGAGAAACCGGCATGGCCGAGAGGCCCGAGGACAGGGTCGTCCGGGCGCGGACGAGATGGCGTGCCAGGTTCGGCATGAACTTCGGCATGAACGTCAGCATGAGCTTCGCCACGAAGCCCGCCACGAAGCCCGCCACGAAGTTCGCCGCGAACTTCGCCATGAGCAAGGACACCTGGATGGTGGTCTCCGGCGGAGTGCTGGGCGCCATGTTCGCGAGCATGGGGCTCGCGGTGCTGCTCGGCCCCGGGTACGGGTTCGGCGGCGACAGCCTCTCCTACCTGGGCGCCATCAGCATCCTCGGGCTGATGCCCTGCGGTGCCGGGTTCGTCTGGGCGCTGATCCACCCCAGGCGCGGGCTCCCGGCGGTGGCCGTCGGGGTGCTGCTGGGTCTGGGGATCTTCCTCGGCTTCGCCGGGGACGGCCTCAACGACTCCTGGAAGGCCCCGGCGGACCGGCCGTCCACCGTCCGCGCGGTGGGCAGCTGGACCATCGGCGACCTGGTGGTGCGGGTCCGCCCCGACCAGGTGGTGGCGTACCGCAGCGCCACCGGCGCCGTCGCCTGGCGGTGGTCGCCGCCCGGCGAGGACTCGGTGTGCACGATGAGCCGGGGGATCGGCCCCGACGGCACGGGCCTGATCGGGCACTCGCCGCACGGCAGGCCCTGCGCGGAGGTGACGGCGCTGGACCTCACGGACGGCAAGGGCGGTTGGACCGCCAGCGTGGACGCGCCGTCCCGGGACGGCGACACCGCCGATTCGGACCTGGTCGCGGTGGCGGGCACCCAGGCCGTGCTGCAGGACAGGGCCGGCTGGCGGGCCGTACGCCTGGCGGACGGCCGGGAGCTCTGGCGCAGCGCCGCCGACGCCGGGTGCTCGCCGTTGGAGGTCGCGGGCGGGGACCAGGACGTGGTGACGGTCGCGCAGTGCGGCGACGCGGCGCCGCTCCTGCACTCGCTGGCACCGGAGGACGGGCGGGAGCGGTCCCGGATCACCCTCCCGGTCGCGGGCGGGCTGAAGAACCTCGCGGTGGTGTCGGTCGAGCCGCTCGCGGTGTGGGTCGACGCCCAGGCCGAGCGCGGCACCCACGCGGTGCTCAGCTACGACCGGGACGGCCGGCAGCGCGCCTCGATACCGGTCTCCGGCGACGAGTACGACCTGGACGTGATGCTGGGCGGGGTGCACGCCTTCGACGAGTTCACCGCCCGGCCGCTGTTCGGCGGGGTGGTGGTCGGGGACCTCTTCATCGTGCCGGGCGAGAAGGCCGGCGACGTCAGCATCAGCGGCGGCAGGCACCCGGGCCGCACGTCCACCGGGCGGCTGGTCGCGTACTCGCTGGCGGACGGCGGGAAGCGGTGGACCGCGGGCCTGGACGACCAGGTCACCGGCGTGCTGGTGGACGGCACCTCGGTGTGGGCGATGACCCGCGACCGCCTGACCAGGGTGGACGGCGCGACCGGCCGGCGGAGCCGCGAGCTGGACGTCAACGACACCGCCTCGCTGTACCCGGTGGACCTCTCGGCCGCGGGCACGGGCCGGTTCACGGTGGTCGCCGAGGACGGGACCAGGGACGAGCCGCCGGTGCGGGGGATGCGCTGAGCGGGGGACGAGCCGAGACGCACACGACGGCGAGCTGAGCGCCACACGGCAGCGCCGTCACCGAGCGTGATCGCCGTCGAGCGCTGAGCCTTCCGGGCGGTTGTGTCACGCTGGGGGAGGAGCACCGCCGACGCCGGGAGGCTGACGATGGCCGAGATCAGGGTGAACGGGGTGTCGCTGCACTACGAGACGCACGGCGCCGGCCCCGGGGTGGTGCTGGTGCACGGCTCGTGGAGCGACGCGGACGCCTGGGCACGGGTGCTGCCGGGCCTGGCGGAGTCCACCACCGCCGTCACCTACGACCGGCGCGGGCACAGCCGCAGCGAGGACCCGCTCACCCAGGGCTCGGTGCACGAGGACGCGGCCGACCTGGCCGGGCTGATCCACGGGCTCGGCCTCGCGCCCGTCTTCGTCTACGGGGACTCCTACGGCGCGCTGGTCACGCTCAGGCTCGCCGCCGCCCGGCCCGACCTGCTGCGCGGCATCGCCGTGCACGAGCCGCCGGGCACCGGCGTCCTGCTCGCCGACCCTGTCCTGCGCCCGCTCGGCGCCGACTACGCCGAGCGGGTCGCCGCCGTCCGCGAGCTGCTGGAGCAGGCCGAGTCCGCGGCGGCGGCCGAGCTGTACGTGGACAGCCTCGCCTTCGGCCCGGGAGCGTGGGAGCAGCTGCCCGCGCCGGTGCGGCACACGTACATCCGCAACGCGCCGACCTACCTGGACGAGCTGCGCGACCCGGACGCGCTCGACCTCGACCTCGCCGGGCTGGGCCGGTTCGCCGACCCCGCGCTGCTGACGCAGAGTGATGACAGCGCGCTGGTGTTCGGGGAGGTGCTGGACCTGATCGACCTCGCCCTACCGGCGGCGGAGCGTCACCTGTACGAGGGTGCCGGTCATGCCCCGCACCTGTCGCAGCCGGAGGAGTGGGTCCGGGTGGTCCGGCCGCGGGCACTGGGCTGAGTGGGCGCCCGCCTGCGTCAACGCTCGCCCGTGTCAACGCGCGCCCGGGTCAACGCCCGTCCGGGTCAACGCCCGTCCGGGTCTACGCTCGCCCGGGTCAACGCGCGCCCGGGTCAACGCGCGCCCGGGTCAACGCCCGTCCGAATCGATGCGAACGGAGGCCATCCGGCCCCGGCCGAATGCCCGCTTTTTCGCTCGCGCTCGAAGTCGTCCCGGGCACAAGCTACTTCCGTGACCGCGTCAGCCCGGACGCGGTGCGATCGGAAGGACCGACATGACGAGCACGCGCGGCCGCATCGCCGCCCTGCTGGGCGTCGTCGCGGTG
>NZ_JAFLNG010000841.1 GCF_017427025.1 Streptomyces sp. FH025 | reverse complement strand
AACCCCAACCTGATCATCGTCACCGACGACGTGTACGGCACCTTCGTGGACGGCTTCCGCACCCTCGCCGCCGACCTGCCGCGCAACACCCTGCTGGTCTACTCGTACTCCAAGCACTACGGCGCCACCGGCCACCGCCTCGGCGTGATCGGCCTGGACCGGGACAACGTGATCGACGACCTGATCGCCGCCCTCCCGTCCCAGGAGAAGGCGCGGCTGGCCAAGCGCTACGGCGGCCTCACCCCGGAGCCGGAGAGCATCCGCTTCATCGACCGCCTGGTCGCCGACTCCCGGCAGGTCGCGCTCGACCACACCGCCGGGCTCGGCCCGCCGCAGCAGGTCCAGATGGTGCTGTTCTCGCTGTTCGCCCTGCTCCCCGAGGGCAAGGCCTACAAGGCCAAGGTCCAGGGCATCGTCCGCCAGCGGCTCGACCTGCTGCTGGAGGGCTCCGGGATGAAGATCGCGGACGACCCCGGACGGGCGGGCTACTACGTCGAGCTCGACCTGCTGGCCGAGGCCGAGCGGGCCGCGGGCAAGGACTTCGCGACCTTCCTGGAGAAGAACCACGAACCCACCGAGCCGCTGTTCCGCCTCGCCGAGCGGACCGGTGTGGTCCTGCTCAACGGCGGCGGCTTCGACGGCCCCGAGTGGTCGGTCCGGGTCTCGCTCGCCAACCTGGACGACCTGGACTACCTGAAGATCGGCCACCACCTGCGGCTGCTCTTCGACGACTACCGCGCCGAGTGGGAAGCCACCCTGACGTCCTGAGGAGGACCCAGCCATGCAGGCCGAACCGCAAGCCGTGCTCTCCCCGCTGACCAGCTCGGCCGTCTTCCTGGTCCTCACCGTCGAACCCGGCGGCGAGGGCGCCGTGCGCGAACTGCTCCCCGACCTCGCCGGACTGCGCCGCGCCATCGGCTTCCGGGGCCCCGAGGGCGGCCTCACCTGCGTCACCGGCATCGGCTCCGACGTCTGGGACCGGCTCTTCGCCGGCCCCAGACCGGCCGGCCTGCACCCCTTCCGGGAGCTGGCCGGCACCCGCCACCGGGCCCCGGCCACCCCCGGGGACCTGCTGCTGCACCTGCGGGCCGAGCGGATGGACCTCTGCTTCGAGCTGGCCGGGCGGATCGTCGACCGGCTCGTCGGGGCGGCCACCGTGGTCGACTCCGTCCAGGGCTTCAAGTACTTCGACGACAGGGACCTGCTCGGCTTCGTGGACGGCACCGAGAACCCCGAGGGCCGGGCCGCCGAGCACGCCGCCGTGGTGGGGGAGGAGGACCCGGACTTCACCGGCGGCAGCTACGTCATCGTCCAGAAGTACCTGCACGACATGGACAAGTGGAACGGACTGAGCGTCGAGGAACAGGAGGGGGCCGTCGGCCGCACCAAGCTCACCGACATCGAACTCGCCGACGACGTCAAGCCCGCCGACTCGCACGTCGCGCTCACCGTGATCACCGGCCCGGACGGGGAGGAACGGCAGATCGTCCGCTTCAACATGCCGTTCGGCTCCTTCGGCTCCCGGGGCAGCGGCGGTGAGGCCGGCACCTACTTCATCGGCTACGCGCGCGACCCCGAGGTCACCGAGGAGATGCTGCGCAACATGTTCGTCGGCCGCCCGCCGGGCACCACCGACCGGCTGCTCGACTTCTCCACCGCCGTCACCGGCTCGCTGTTCTTCGTCCCGACCGCCGACTTCCTCGACGCCCCGCCGCCCGCGCCCGGCGCCTCCGCCCCGGAGGCCGCCGCCGCACCTGCCTCCGCTCCCGCTACCGCCCCCGGGGACGGCTCGCTCGGCATCGGCAGCCTCAAGCAGACCTCCTGAACAGGACCCCGCTCATGAACAACCTCCACCGGGAACTCGCCCCGATCTCCGCCGCCGCGTGGGAGGAGATCGAGGAGGAGGCCCGCCAGACCTTCAAGCTGCACATCGCCGGCCGTCGGGTGGTCGACCTGGACGGCCCCGAGGGCGCCACCCTCGCCGCCGTCGGCACCGGCCACCTGACCGGCATCGAACCGCCCCTCGACGGCGTCCAGGCCCACGCCCGCGCCAGCCGTCCGGTGGTCGAGCTGCGCGTCCCCTTCACCGTTCGCCGGGCGGCCGTCGACGACGTCGAACGCGGCTCCCGGGACTCCGACTGGCAGCCCGTCAAGGACGCCGCCCGGACCCTCGCCCTGGCCGAGGACCGCGCCGTCTTCGAGGGCTACGGCGCCGCCGCCATCGAGGGCATCCGGACCGCCTCCAGCAATCCGCCGGTCCAGCTCCCCGAGGACGTCCGCGAGTACCCCGAGGCGGTCAGCCGCGCCCTCACCGCGCTGCGCCTGGCCGGCGTCGGCGGCCCGTACTCCCTCCTCCTCGGCGCCGCCGCCTTCACCGCCGTCAACGAGACCAGCGACCACGGCTACCCCGTCCACAACCACCTCGCCCGCCTGTTGGACGGCGACATCATCTGGGCGCCCGCCATCGAGGGCGCCTTCCTGCTCTCCACCCGTGGCGGCGACTTCGAGCTCTTCCTCGGCCAGGACGTCTCCGTCGGCTACCTCTCCCACGACGCGGAAACGGTTCAGCTCTACCTCCAGGAGTCCCTGACCTTCGGCGTGCACACCGGAGAGGCCGCCGTGGCCCTCGACGGCCCCGCGGCCGCGGACGGCCCGCGGGCTCCCGGACACCGGGAAGGGTACTGAGTGCCTTTACCAGGGGTACTGAGTGCCGTATTCTCTCGGTGGAGCCTCTGACGCCAGTCGAAGAGAGCCGACACGGCATGCCGGTCCAGGTGGCGCTTGCGGCGCGCGGGTCGCGGCCGGGCCGGACTTGGCACTCAGTACCCTCGGCATGACCTGAGGCCATGGATCCAGTGCATCCGTGCACCCGTGACAGGAGAACCGCTGATGAGCTTGAGGATCGTC
>NZ_JAFLNG010000840.1 GCF_017427025.1 Streptomyces sp. FH025 | reverse complement strand
CCCGCACGTTCGGCGAACTGGCCAGGCTGACCCGCGACCTGCCGGTCTCCCCCCTTCCCGCGCCCACCCCCGTTCCCCGCGCCGAGGCGGGCCGACGGGGCAAGGACGTGGTGGAGATCAACCAGCGCTTCGGCACCCTCCGGCGGAGCGGCCCCTGGGAGGTTCCGCGCCGACTGGAACTGCGGATGCACGGAGGCGACGTCAAGCTCGACTTCACCCAGGCGGTGATCAGCCATGACACCCTCGACCTGGACGTGTACCTGAGCATCGGCGGCGACCTGATCATCGTGGTCCGGCCGGGCATCGTGGTGGCGACCCACGACCTCAACGTGGGCGGGGGCGATCTCAAGATCCGCGTGCCCAAGTCCGACGGGCACGAGCCGGTCGAGCTCCGGGTGAACGTGACCGGGCGGCTTCGCGCCGGCGACGTGGTGGTCAGGTACCCGCGTCGGACGCTCGGGCAGTGGATGCGCGGGGAGAGCGCGCTCTGAGGCACGGCCGGACGGTGGTCCGGCGGAGGAACGGAGGGTGGTGACCGGCTCGCAGCGGCCGGCCGCCACCCTCCGTGTCCGTGACGGGCGCTGCGAGCGGGCCCGTACGGTCACCGGGCGGTCCGCCGGACGAACCACTGGACCTGAATAGCCCGCCGTGGTATTCAATGCAATCCGGCTCCCGTGCGGACCGGTGGATCGAGTGTCGGATTCCTCGATTCCGAGCACGGGTGGCCGGTTCAAGTGTTCAACTGCCACGTTTGCACCGCCCAACGGGGCTGGATACGTTCCTGTGGCTGGTGGGCTCGATCTTTTGCAGGTATTGGGAAATCCCGATTTTTGCGTCATTCCGCGGTAATCCCGCACCGCGGCTGTGCAGATCCGGAATTGGCATATCCTCGGCAAGCAGGGGTGGCGGAATTTAATGGCCAACGAAGACAGGCTCCGCGATTATCTGAAGCTCGTGACGGCTAATCTGCGCCAGGTCCGCCGTCGCCTCGCTGAGGTCGAGGAACGGAGCCAGGAGCCGATCGCGATCGTCGGCATGGGCTGCCGCTTCCCCGGCGGGGTGCGGAACCCCGAGGAGCTGTGGAAGCTGCTCGCCGACGGCTCGGACGCGATCGGCCCGTTCCCGCAGGACCGGGGCTGGGATCTCGAGAACCTGTACGACCCCGATCCTGACCACCCGGGCACTTCGTACGCGCGCCACGGCGGATTCATGTACGACGCCACCGAGTTCGACGCCGGCTTCTTCGGGATCAGCCCGCGCGAGGCGGTCACCATGGACCCTCAGCAGCGCCTGCTGCTGGAGGTGTCCTGGGAGGCGCTGGAGCAGGCGGGCATCGACGCCGCCTCGCTGCGCGGCAGCCGCACCGGCGTGTTCGCCGGCGCCTACAGCCAGGGCTACGGCACGGACCCGGCGGCGCAGAGCGGAGGGTCCGAGGGCCACCTCCTCACCGGCATCGCGACCAGCGTCACCTCCGGCCGGGTGGCGTTCACCCTGGGCCTGGAGGGCCCGGCCGTCACCATCGACACCGCGTGCTCGTCCTCCCTGGTGGCCCTGCACCTGGCCGCCCAGTCGCTGCGCTCCGGCGAGTCCTCGCTGGCCCTGGTCGGCGGCGCGACGGTGATCTCCAGCCCGTCCGTCTTCGTGGGCTTCTCCCGGCAGCGCGGGACGTCCGTGGACGGGCGCTGCAGGTCCTTCGCGGCGGAGGCGGACGGCTCCGGCTGGGCCGAGGGCGTCGGCGTGCTCGTGGTGGAGCGACTGTCGGACGCGCGCCGCAACGGGCACAAGGTCCTGGCGGTGATGCGCGGTTCGGCGGCCAACCAGGACGGTGCGTCCAACGGTCTGACGGCGCCCAACGGTCCGTCGCAGCAGCGGGTGATCCGTGCGGCGCTGGCCAACGCCGGGGTCCGCGCCGACGAGGTCGACGTGGTGGAGGCGCACGGTTCGGCGACCACGCTCGGTGACCCGATCGAGGCCGAGGCGCTGCTGGCCACGTACGGCCAGGAGCGGCCGGAGGGCCGGCCGCTGTGGCTGGGGTCGGTGAAGTCGAACATCGGGCACACCCAGGCGGCCGCCGGTGTGGCCGGTGTGATCAAGATGGTGATGGCGCTGCAGAACGAGCGGCTGCCGCAGACGCTGCACGTGGACGAGCCGACCCCCCACGTGGAGTGGGCGGCCGGCGACGTCAAGCTGCTGGCCGACTCGGTGGCGTGGCCCGCCGGGGAGCACGTGCGCCGTGGCGGCGTGTCGTCGTTCGGCATGAGCGGCACCAACGTCCACATCATCCTGGAGGAGGCCCCGGCCGAGGACGGCGAGGCCGCGGAGGCGTCCGCCGGGGACGCCGAGGGTGCCGAGGGCGCGGAGACCGTGGACGAGTCGGCCGTCGAGGCCGAGGCGGCTCCGGCTGCTCCCGTGGTGGTCGAGGGCGGGCCGGCCGCGTGGCTGGTGTCCGGCCGTACGGCGGAGGCGCTGGCCGGGCAGGCGGGCCGTCTGCGCGAGTGGGTGTCGGCTCGTCCGGGGCTGGTGCCGGCGGATGTGGCGTGGTCGCTGGCGGCGACCCGCTCGGTGTTCGAGCACCGGGCCGTAGTGGTCGGTGGCGACCGTGTCGCGCTGGCGTCGGGCCTGGAGGGTCTGGCCCTGGGTGCTCCGGCTGCTTCGGTGGTGTCGGGAGTGGCCCGGACCGGTGGTCGGACGGCGTTCGTGTTCGCGGGTCAGGGTGCGCAGTGGGTCGGTATGGGCCGGGAACTCGCGTCGGTGAGTCCGGTGTTCGCGGCGCGGCTGGCGGAGTGTGAGGCGGCGCTGGCGCCGTTCGTGGACTGGAAGCTCTCCGACGTGCTGGCCGGGGCGGAGGGTGCTCCGGGTCTGGACGCGGCGGATGTGGTGCAGCCGGTGCTGTGGGCGATCATGGTGTCGCTGGCGGCC
>NZ_JAFLNG010000084.1 GCF_017427025.1 Streptomyces sp. FH025 | reverse complement strand
ACCTGCCGTGGATCGGCGCCCGCACCGCCGGGGTCGACGACGCCCACGTGCGCTTCCTCACCGGTGTCGCCAACCCGGTGGGGGTCAAGGTCGGGCCCGGCCTGACGGCCGACGGGCTCCTCGCGATCTGCGAGCGACTCGACCCGGACCGGCGCGCGGGCCGCCTGGTGCTGATCTCCCGGATGGGGGCCGGGCAGGTCGCGAAGCGGCTGCCCGGCCTGGTGGCGGCCGTCCTGCGCGCCGGGCACCCGGTGGTGTGGCTGTGCGATCCGATGCACGGCAACACCGTCCAGGGGCCGCGTGGGCTGAAGACCCGACACGTCGCGGCGATCGAGGCCGAGGTGACGGGGTTCCACCGGGTGTTGACGGAGGCCGGGATCCGGCCGGGCGGGCTCCACCTGGAGGCCACCGCGGGCGACGTCACCGAGTGCGTCGGCGGGCGGGCGGACGGCCGGGTGGCCGAGGGCGACGTGCCGCTGCGCTACACGACCGCCTGCGATCCGCGGTTGAACCGACGTCAGGCTCACGATGTGGTGCGACTCTTCGCTGATCTGATGACCACCGACTGACCCGTCGCTCCCTGACGGCAACGGCCGGTCCGGACCGCACCCCCGGTGCTCCGGGCCGGCCGTTGCCGTGCGTCCGGCCCGACTCGGGCCGTCGGCCCGACACCCGGTAAGAGCCGCCGCGGGCATGCGGAAGCCGCCGGCAGGAGGGGCGAATTCCTGCCGGCGGCCGTTCCGGGGGGGGTGAGTTCAGACCGCCGCGTCCACCTTCGCCGTCTCCTCGCTCGACGCGCCCACGGCCACGGCCACAGCTGCGCCGGCACCCGCACGGTCCAGGACGGCCCGGGCGATGGCGTCCGAGTCCTGCAGCGTCACCGAGTTCACGCCCGGCCGGATGCCGGCTGCGGTGACCCAGTGGACCGCCTCGGTCGGCACGCCGAAGGCGAACCGCGCGGGGTGCGCCCACCCGGCCGCGTCCAGCAGGTGGTACGGCCGCTCGGTGACGTCGAGCCCGCCGGTGAGGTGGCTCTCGCCGTCCGGGCCGTCGACCCGGTGACGGCGGCACCGGCCGGTCTTCAGCAGCCCACGCAGCAACGGGTCGGCGACGCGGTCGAGTTCCGGCTCCGGGAGCCGGGCCTCGATCAGCGCGGAGACGGCGACCCGGGAGCCCGGAACGGCCGGGGAGTCGGCCACGAAGGCACCCGCCGCCTCGTCCGGCCGGACCGTGGTGCCGGGGCCGAGCACGGTCAACACCCCGGCCTCGATGAGCGCGGTCATCTCCTCGATCCGGCGCGCCGGCGGACCGATCGACAGGAAGGCGTTGAGCGGGGTGTACCAGCGCCGCAGGTCGTCCCGGTGCGAGCCGGCGGTGAGACCGCCGTGGTCGACCAGCGGGCGGATCTCGTTGCGCAGGTCGCGCAGCACGTCCAGCGCGGCCTTGAGCGGCCCGGTGACGTTGCCCTCGCGCGCCGCTGCGGCGTCCGCGCGGAGGTGTTCCAGCAGCCAACGCCGGAATTCGGCCGGCGAGGCGAACTCGCGATCGCCGTACGGGCGGGCCAGTCGCTCCCAGTCGAACCGCGGCCCGTGTGCCACCTCGGCGGCGTCGAGCAGGGCACGCTCCGGTGCCGAGCCGTGCTCGACGGCCAGGTAGCGAAGCCGGAAGGCCTCGGCCGCGCGCTCACCGTACCGGGCACGGACCAGCGCGGTGTAGTAGACCGTCTCCACCTCCTTGGCGATCAGCGGCCAGAGGTCCCGCCGGAAGTCCAGGCCCGCACCGGCCCGCGCCTCCGCCCGCAGTCGGGCGACGGCCTCCGGGGTGAGCACCGCGGGCCGGTGGCGGCCGTACGGGCCCTTCTCGTTCTCGCCGCGCGCGTGGTGCGGGACACCACGCCGGGAGCCCGCGTAGATCCGCGGTTCGCGGCCGGACGGGCGGTAGACCAGCCGGCCGGCCTGGCGCAGATACGTTCCGCCGCGGCCCTGGGTGAGCAGCGCGAGGTAGTCGAAGAAGTTCAGGCCGAGGCCGCGAAGCAGCACCGGACGGCCGGGGGCGAGGGCGGTCAGATCGGCGTCGGCCGGGTTGCCGGGCGGGAGCAGGAACAGACCGTGCCGCTCGGCGAATCGGGCGGCCCGCCGCTGCTCGTCGTCGGGCTCCTCCCCGAGGTGGCCCTGGGCGAGGACCACGGCGGCCAGCCCGTCGATCACCTCGCCGCCGGCCAGGCGTACGGTCTGGGTGCCGTCCGGCCGTCCCCTCAGTTCGACGGCCCGGTCGCGGTGGACGGCCACGGTCAGGTGCCAGGGGGCGGTGCCGACCACGCGGCGGAACACCCACTCCAGGTAGTGCCCGTACAGGGCGCGGGTGGGGTAGTCGTCCGGGCCCAGGTCGCGGGCCTCGGCGAGGGTTTGGTCACCGTACCCGTCGTAACCGTCGTAGGAGCCGACCGCCCGCACGAATCCGGCCCACTCGTACAGGCTCGGCCCGCCCTCGATCGGGCCCTCGATGTCCGTGCTGGGGTCGGTGAACATGCTCACCTGCGAGGCCACCGTGTTCATCAGCAGGTGGCGCGACTGGTCGGTGCGCCACACCTGTCCCGCCCCGGCCGGGTACGGGTCGACGACGTGGACGGTGATCCGGGTGTGCTCGCCCCGCTCCCGGGCGTTGGCGCAGATCCGCTCCAGGACCGACAGTCCGCGCGGTCCCGCGCCGATCACACAGACGTCAAAACGTATGCTGTCCTTCATCTTCGCTTCGGCCGGTCGGCCCCGGCTCGCTCGCCGGGGCCGACGCCTTCTCCTTCCCCCGTCGTGGGCACGTTCCGTTCTTCCGAGGCCGGTTGACGCCACCTCGTGTTCGGGTCGGACTCAGCCGACGGTCAGCCGGTCGCCCTCCTGCCCCGGCGCCACGTGCGCGGGTGCCACGTGCGCGGCCACGTCTGCTGCGGCGGCCCGGACGATCACCTGCTCGACGGTGCCGACGCTGGTGACCGTCCCTTCCTGCCGGAAGACCACCTCGACCCGCGCGTGCCGCGAGCCGAGCGCCCTGACCCGCGCCTCGATCACCGCCGGACCGGGCAGCAGCGGTGCCCGGTAGGCGACTTCGAGTCCGGCCGTGACGATGGCGGTTCCCTCGCGCAGCACGGTGAGCATCGCGAGGCCGGCGAAGTGGTCGATCAGGGCGGCGATGTGGCCGCCGAAAACGGTGCCGAAGTTGAGCAGCACGTCCGCACCGAACGCGGTCACCGCGGTGACCTCGCCGGGCGCCCAGGTGTCGGGTCTGGGCAGGGACAACCGGTCCATGCAGGACGGTTCCCGGGCGATGCCGGCGATCAGCTCGTCGAGGTAGCGACGACCGGCGGTGGTGTCCCCGGGGGCCGGGAAGCCCCGGGGAAGGGTGAGGGTGTCCGGCATCGGAACCTCCAGGCTCGTCGGTGCCGCCCCGGTGGCGGGCGGTCAGCGTCCGCGTGCACCGAGGTCGGCGATGGACTTGATCTCCCGTACCCGGGCGTCGAGTTCACGCCGGGCGTCGTGGTCGGCCTGCCGCTCGTCGAGCGGTTCACGGGCCAGCTCGTCCAGTCCGGCGTCACCGAAGCCGAGGACACCCATCTTCGCCAGCCCCTCGCGCACGGTCGGGCCGAACAGGCCGATGTCCTTGAGGGCCGGGACGATCCGCATGAACACCAGTCGGCGGAACTCCCGCTTCGAGGGCGACAGCCGGGACAGCTCGACCGCCTCCTTGCCGTAGCCGAGGTTGTGCCACATGTCGTCGTCCACGTAGCGGTCGCGCAGCGCCCAGCAGCCCTCCAGCACGAACTCCTCGCGCTCGGCCGTCTCGGCCGCGGTCAGCTGCGGGTACAGCCGGCGCAGCAGGGTGCGGCCGAACGCGACGTGCCGGGCCTCGTCGCGCAGCACGTACCCCATGAACGCCCTGGCCAGCGGGTCGCGCATGCGCTCCTTGTGCATGCCGAAGGCGGCCAGGCCCATGTTCTCGACCAGCACGTGGGCGGTGAGCACCCCGAGGTCCCAGCGCGGCTCGGCGAGCACCTGCCGGAACAACGAGCCGAGGGTGGGCGACAGGCCGTACCGGACACCGATCTTGGTGCTCAGGTAGCGGTTGAACGCCTCCGCGTGGCGGGCCTCGTCCATCAGCTGGGTGGCCGCGTACATCTTGGACTCCAGGCTCGGCGTCCCGGCGGCGATCTTGCCGACGCCGATCAGCGCGAACTGCTCGGAGTGCAGGAACTGGGAGTACAGCCAGCCGGCGGTGTGGGTGCGGACGACGGCGCGCTCGGACTCCGGCAGGCGGTCCCAGAGCGGCGAGCCGCAGATCGAGACGAACTCGTCCGGCATGCCGAGCGGGTTGTCCGGGTCGGGCTCGTGGGTCCAGTCCAGTTCCGCGTCGGCGTCCCACTGCCGCTGCTTGCCCTGCGCGTACAGGCGCAGCATCTGGGCGTCGCCGGTGTCGTAGTCCCAGTGGAAGAGCGCCTCGCCCGCGAGCGGCATCCGCCAGGCGCCGGCGGCCTCCTCCAGCACCCGGGGATCGGTGTAGTCCCGCTGCTCCGTGTCCGGCTCGACTGCGCTCTGCTCCACGGCCTGGGTCATCGCTGCTCTGCTCCCTTCGGGGTGGCGGCGGCCGGCCGGCCTGCCGCGTGGGGCTGTTCGGCGCGCTCGCGCAGGACGGTGCGGAGCACCTTGCCGGACGGGTTGCGGGGGATCGTGTCGATCGGGACGAAGCGGCTGGGCCGCTTGTAGGAGGCGAGCCGCTCGACGCACAACGCGGCCAGCTCGGCGGCCAGTTCGGACTCGGAAGCCTCGACGGATCCACCGGCACCGCCGGTGACGACGACGAACGCCACCGGCGTCTGCCCCCAGGTGTCGGAGGGCGCCGGCACCACCGCGACGTCCGCGACCCGCGGCGAACGGCGCAGCACCTCCTCGATCTCGGCGGGGTAGACGTTCTGGCCGCCGCGCAGGATCAGGTCGTTGCGGCGGTCGACGATCCACACGTAGCCGTCGTCATCGCGCAGCCCGATGTCCAGGGTGTTGAGCCAGCCGTCCGCCAGTACGGCCGCGGTGGCGGCCGGGTTGTTGAGGTAGCCGTGCATCAGGCCGTCGCCGCAGAGCCGGATCTCACCGAGCTCGCCGGGCGGCATCGGGCTCCCCTGCTCGTCGGTGATCCGCAGGGCCACCCCGGCCATGGGCCGGCCGGCGCAGGTGGCGCCGGGCACCGGTGGGGCGGCCGGCTTGTCGTCCGGGCCGAGCGAGATGGCCGGGCCGCCGCCCTCGGTGATGCCGTAGACGGTGTGCAGCCGCACCCCGAGCCGGTCCTGCACCTGTGCGGCAAGGCGGGCCGGCATCGGCGCGGCGCCGTGCAGGAGCAGGCTCAGCGAGCCGAGGTCGGCATCGGCCAGGCCTCGCGCGTCCAGCAGCAGCTGGACCATCGACGGGACCAGGAAGGCCTGTTCCACCCGCCAGGTCTCGACGGCCGCGATGCAGGCCTGAGGGGTGAACCGGTCGAGGACGCAGACGGTGGCCCCGGCGGCGAGGTAGTCGAGCGCGATGACGACGCTGCCGTGGAAGAGCGGTCCGGCGTTGAGGAACACCGTGCCGGGTGCCGGCCCGACGTCCTGGGACCAGGAGTACGCGTTGGCCTTGAGCGAGCGCTGGTCGACGACGACGCCCTTGGGCCGGCCCGTGGTGGCCGACGTGTGCAGGATCAGCACCGGAGCGCCGAGGTCGGTCCGGGCGTCCGGTACTCCCGCCGGGGCGGGCAGTGCGGGCACCTGCTCGATGGCGAGGGTGGCCAGGTGGGGATAGCCGGCCGCGAGCCGGCCGCGGCCCGCGGCGTCGGCGGCCGCCAGCACGGGGCCGACCGCGTCGAGGATGAACGCGATCTCGGCGTCGGTGAGGTTCGGATTGACGGGTACTGCGACGACCCCCGCGATCGCGCAGGCGAGGTAGGTCTCGATGACCTCCACGCGGTTGCCACTGAGGACGGCGACCGCGGCGCCGGGCCGGACCCGCTCGCGCAGGGCGGCGGCGAGAGCCGCCGTCTCCGCGCGCAGCTCTCCCCAGCTGACGGTCCGTCTGATGTCCCGCAGCGCGGGCGCATCGGGCCGTCTGGTCGCGTGGCGGTCGAGGATGCTGTCGAGCCACATGGCTACCGGCCCTTCCCTTCCAGCAGTTCGCCGACGGCGCGGACGCTGCTGAGCCCGGCGAGCTCCTCGTCGGTCAGCGCCCGGTCGAGGTACTGCTCGCAGCGCAGCGCGATCCGCACCACCTCACCGGAGTTGATGCCGCCGGAGACGAGGTCCTGGTCGTCACCGATGGCGTCGAGCAGGACCGGCAGGTCCAGAACTTCCCTGATGAGCATGCGCGCGGTCTCCATCAGCCCCTCCACGGGCGTGCGCCGACGCCGACCATCGCCCAGTAGGGCGCGGGGCGGTCGTCGAACCGGACGAGTGGCTGCCCGTCGGTGCTCACGCAGGGCAGCAGGCGGTTGAAGCGGCTGCCGAAGCAGGCCGCCGAGAACTCCGGCGAGGCGGCGATGCCCTTGGCGGCGTCCCCGGTCTGCGAGATGAACGCGAAGATCGGGTCGAGCGGCTTGTACACGCCGTCCTCGTACAGCTCGCACCAGGAGTGGTCGCTGCCGAAGAGGCCGAGCAGGTAGCCGCGGCGGACCCGGGCCTCCAGACCCGCGGCGCGCAGCCGGCCGGCCAGCAGGCGGCTGGCGACGACGCAGTCCGCGATGCCCATCCGCCAGGCTTCCTCCGGTGTCCGGCGCAGCGCCTCGGGAACGGTCTGGTAGGTGACCGTGCCGTCGGCGAGGGAGCCGACGATCTCCCGCCAGATCGGCTGGGCGGCGGCCGCGCGAACACGCTGCCGGGCCCCGGTCAGCTCGACGACGGCCCGGTAGCCGCGCTCCTGGAACTCGGTGCCGGTGACCTCGGGCAGCGTGGCCGCCCCGGCCGGGGCGGCCACGGCGGTGACCCCGGGGGCGGTGAGGTCCGGCACCCGGACGGTGACCAGGGGGGCCGGGCCGCCGCGGCCCTCGCCCAGCCGGTCGGCCGGCTGGACCGTCACCTCCCAGCGGCGCGGCTTGAACCAGCTCTCCTCGGTCTCGGCGGCGAACCGCATCAGGAAGCGCAGCCCCAGCTCGGGGACGGTCTGCCCGGTGCCGCAGAAGAAGCCGACGTTCATCAGGTCGTCGTAGTCGAACAGCGGGCCGTACACGGGGTCGGTCTCGTGCGGCAGCCCGGCCGCGGCCAGCTCCAGGATGTTGCCGGGATCGGTGCGCAGCGACTGCGCGGCGGTGGCGACGTCGGTCTCGTAGACGGCGATGCCGCGCGGGACGACGGTGAACCTGCCGAGCGCCCCGATCAGGCTGTCGGCGCTCTGCTCGGCGCCGGAGGCCGCCGCGAGCGGGGTCGGGGCGGTCACCGGCCCTCCCGGGCGAGCTCCTCGCGGGCCAGGCCGGCGACGAAGGCGGCCAGCTCGGCGACGGTGGCGGTCTCGAACAGGAAGTCGTCGGGCAGGACGATCCGCAGCGACTCCTCGATCCGGCTGACCGCGCGCAGGGCCTTGACGGACTCCATGCCGGGGATGTCCCCGAGGGTGCCGTTCGGGTCCACCCGGTCGGCGGGCACGCCCGCACTGGCCGCCAGGGCGTCGATCACCAGCATCGTGATCTCCTTCCCGTCGATCTCCGGGGTGTTCAGCAGGTCGGACATGTCTCGCTCCTCACTTCGTACGCTCGGCGACGCCGAGCCGGTCGGTGGTGTGCTCGATGGGGTCGGCGGTGTGCCCGGTACGGGCCGTGACGTTCTCCTGCCACAGGGCCAGGGCGGCCTGCCGCTTGACCTTGCCGGAGCTGGTGAAGGGGATGGTGGCGGCGGGCACGGCGACCACTTCGATGGCGCCGAGCCCCAGCTGCCGGGCGAGCCGCAGCCGGACCTCCTCGCTGACGGCCTCGGCGGCGGCCCCGTCGCGGGCCTCCCAGATGACGACCATCCGCTCCCCCGCCGCGTCCTGCCAGGCGAAGGCGGCACAGCGACGGCCGTCCACGCCGGGGGTGGAGCGGGCGACGTACTCGGCGTCCTCGGCGTAGTGGTTCTGGCCGTTGACGATGACCATGTCCTTGAGCCGGCCCATCACGTACAGCTCCCCGTCGTGGAGGAAGCCGAGGTCTCCGGTGCGGACCCAGCCGTCTCCGGTGATCGGCTGCTGGTCGGTGGGAAGGCCCAGGTAGCCGCGGGTCACCGCCGGTCCGCTGATCTGCACTTCCCCGACGGTGCCCGCGCGCACCTCCGCGCCGTCGGGGTCGGCGATCCGCAGGTCGACGCTGCTGACCGGCCGGCCGCAGGAGACGACGGTGCGGGTGCCCTCGCCGGCGGTGTCGCGCAGGGCGATCCGGTCGCCGACGCCGAGCGTGGTGCGGTCGACCTCCAGGCTGCGCACCGGGCTGCCGGCCTTCGGGCAGGTGACCATCAGGGTCGCCTCGGCCATGCCGTAGGTGGGCTGCACGACGTTCTCCCGCAGTCCGTACGGCGCGAAGGTGCGGGCGAAGAGGTCCATGGTGCGGCGCTGGACGGGCTCGGCTCCGTTGGTGGCGAACCGCCAGCGGGAGAGGTCCAGGCCGTCCGGCACGCCCTTCTGGTGGGCCGCGCCGACGAGGAGGTCGTAGAAGAAGTTCGGCGCGGGTGTGATGGTGGCGCCGGTCGCGGCGAAGTCGGCCAGCCATTCGAGCGGGCGGCGGACGAAGTCGCGCGGCTGGTAGAGGTGGGCCGGGGCGCCGTTCACCAGGGCCGTGAGCAGGCCGAACAGCCCCATGTCGTGGAAGAGCGGAAGCCACAGCCCGAGCCGGTCGCCGTCGCGCCAGGCGACGGACTCGGTGATCGCCCGCAGGCCCGCGGCGACGTTCGCGTGGCTGAGCATGACGCCCTTGGGGCGGGAGGTGCTGCCGGAGGTGTACTGGATGACCGCGAGTTCGGCCGGCGGGGCGGGCGGCAGCGGCCGTTCCCCGTGGTCGGGCGCGGTGATGTCGATCAGTGCGGTCGGTTCGACCTGGCGACGGACCTGGTCGAGCAGCCGGGCGCCGGTGCCGTCCGAGACGAGCAGGGCGTCGAGTTCGCCGTCGCGGGCGATCCGGCCGAGGTGCTCGGCGTACGCCTCCATCCCGGCGAAGGCGACCGGCAGGGGCAGCGGCACAGCGGTGGCGCCGAGCGTCCAGGCGGTCAGCAGACCGCGCACCCAGGCCTCGGAGTTGACCATCAGCAGGCCCAACCGCCTTGGTTTGCCGCCGAGTTCGCGTCTGACGCGGGTGGCGGTGCGGGCGGCCCGGTCGATCAGTTCGGCGAGCTCCACCCGCGTCTCGGGCCGGCCGGGCAGGTGCAGCACGGCCTCGGGCCGGGCGGTGTCGCGCAGGATCGCCAGGAGATCCGTCATGGTGCTCACTTGCTCCCTTCCAGGACCTTCGGGTCGCCGATGGCGGTGACCCGGGCGGCGAGGCGCTCACGGAGGACACCGCGGCGCACCTTGTAGGAACCGGTGACGGGCAGCGCCTCCCACTCCCAGAACCGCACCGGGATCCGGCCGAGGCCGACCTCCTCGGCGGCCGCGTGGAATCGCTCCTCGTCGCCCCGGTGACCGGCGCGCGGGCATGCCACCGCGAAGACGCCCTCGCGCTCGGCCTTCACCAGGACCAGCTCGACGAGTTCGGGCAGCAGTTCCAGCAGCTCGTCCTCCTTCTCCAGGAGGCTCTCGGTTCCATCGACGTGCTCGACGATCCGGTCGAGGAGTTCGAGCGAGCCGTCCGGCAGCAGCCGGCCGAGGTCGCCCATCGGCCACCACGCCTCGTCCGCGACGGGCACGGCCCCACCGCCGATGTAGCCGCGCATCCGGCCCGGAGAGAGGGTCTCGATGTGGCCGACCTCGCCGTCGGGGACGGGCTCGCCGTGCTCGTCGACGATCCGCAGGCCGATGCCGGGGCCGGGGAAGCCGACGTTGCGCGGGGAGTAGTCGGCGATCGCCGCGCCGGCCACCATCTGGAGGCAGATCGGGCCCGACTCGGTCTGACCGTAGGCCTGCAGGTAGTGCACGCCGGGTTCGTCGGAACCGGCCACCAAGCGGCGGACGGTGCGCGGGTGGATCGCGTCGAAGGTGCTGATGAAGCGCTGGACCGGGCCGAGCGGGCGGTCCGGGTCGGCGGCGAGGGACTCCCACTGGATGAAGACGTTGGGGTGGGTCTCCAGCGAGGTCGGGCGGTGCTCCAGCAGCAGCCGCTTGACGTTGTCCAGTCGCGGATCGGCGATGGCCAGCATCGGCACGTTGGCCTCCAGCGAGGCCAACGTGCCCGCGCAGGTGCGGGCGTGGACGAAGGAGAGGTGCTTGGCGTTCAGGTCGCCGCCGTTGTACTGGGTGCGCAGCAGCATGATCATCGGAGCGACCATGCCGAACAGCGAGCGGGTGGAGTGGGCGGCCAGCTTCGGCGAACCGGTGGTGCCCGAGGAGTGGGTGACGACGAACCAGTCGTCCTCGTCGCGCGGGTCCGCGACGTGCGGCGCCCGGTCGTGCGCCGGCACCGTCCAACCCGCCGCGCCCGGCTCGGGGTCGGCGAAGGAGAGCACGGTGCTGGTCAACAGCGCCAGCGCGTGCCGGGATTGGGCGAGCCGGGCCTCGCCGTACGCGTCGACCAGCAGCTTGGGCCGGTCGAGCCGGGCCAGGCAGTCCAGCAGCTCACCGACCTCCATCGCGGAGGACAGCAGGACGGGCAGCGCGCCGATCCGACCGAGCGCGCACATCACGGCTTCGACCTCGATGTGGTTGCGCTGGACGACGGCGACCACGTCGGAGCGCCGTACGCCGGCCGCCCAGAGCCGGTCCGCGTAGTCGCGGACGGCGGTGGCGAACTCGGCGACGGTGGTGACCGGCCCGCCGTAGGTGGTCCAGGGGGTGTCGGACAGGAAGCGCATGTCTCCGTGGCGCTCGGCGGCGACCTCCGGAAGCACGCCCAACGGCGCACTCGGTCCGGGGACCTCGATCTCTCGGAAATCGGCGAGTTCAGGCATGGAGGAATTCCCTTTCGGGCAATCGGAGAATGACGGAACAGGTGCCGGTGTCACCATTGCGACGCAATGGGGGATTTCCGGATCGGATTTCACAGGGGGCTCGTTCACGCCCCGCTTTCACCCTGTCAGTGAGGAAGAGCGCCGCCGCGGCCGGTCCAATCCCACTGGAGGAGACAAATTTTCGAGTAGTTTTCCGACTACTCTGCGCATGCGAGCCGGATCCCCGGGCGATCGGAGCAGATTGACCGGGACATGAAACAGGTCGGCCGGAGGGAGTGTTCCGCTGCCCGGGCACCTCCTTGTGAGTAGGCCCGCCGATCCCGGCGGGGGGAGGCGCGCGCCGCTCCTTGATCGCATCGATCGCGGAGTGGGAGGCTGACCCACGCCTTGTCGTGACCGATGTCGCCATCGGCCGAGTCCACTTGGAGGGGACGGACAGACATGGAAGAGGACAACGAGGCCCAAGGGCGCCCGCCCGCCCGTTGGCCGACCGTCGAACTGGATCCAGTGCGCCGGCTCCGGGTCATGGCCGCGGCCGCGGGGAACCGCCCGATGTTCGCCGAGCGCCGCTATCCCGCGACCTTCGACGAGGTCTGGTCGGTGGCGAGCGATCTGGAGCACGAACTGCCGCAACTGCTCACCGGGCTACGCTCGTTCGAGGTCGGTCCGGGTCCGGGCGGCGGACACCGGCTCAGCGGCCTGGCGACCAGCGCCGTCGGCCACCGGGAGCGGTTCGACATCGTGCTCTCGCCCGGTTGGTGCCTGATGCAGAGCAAGGTCCTGCTCGGGGGGATGGCCGCCGTCCCCGAGGGCGACGGCACCCGCTTCGCCCTGCTGGGGAGCCTCCGGTTGCCCGGGTCCGCGCCCGTTCAGCGGTTCCTCGGCAAGCTCACCGACCGGCGCGGCGACATCCTGCTCGACCGGCTGGGAGAGCGGATCCGGCTCCGCGCGGCGGCCTCCCGCTGACCGCGGGCCGGCCCCTGGCCTTCACCCAGGGGCCGGCCCGAGGTCAGAACGCGTCCGGCCCGCCCAGCCCTGGTCCGCCGTCCCGGGCCGTACCCAGGAAGAGCCGGCGGGCGGCGGCCGCGACCTCCTCCGGTCGCTCGTGCGGCAGGAAGTGCCCGCTGCCGGCCAGTACTTCGGTGCGCAGGTCGTCGGCGTACCGGTCCGCGCCGGCCAGCAGCGCCGGACGGATGACCGGGTCCCGGTCGCCGGCCAGCACCAGCGTGCGGACGGTCAGCCGCCGGTGGCGGAACCGTCCCAGCGCCAGCCGCGGGATGTCCCCGGCCACGAAGCCCCAGTGCAGCTTCTCCCCCGCGTACGCCGCTCCCGGCTCGCTCCCGGCGGCGGTGTACTCGGCGATTTCCTCCTCCGGCCAGGGGCTCCCGTCCCCGACGCCGCGGCGCAGCAGGTACCCGAGCAGCCCGGGCCACCGCCGGATCACCCGCCGCCCGATGGCGGGGTACTCCAGCAGCGCCGTGTACCAGAACCGCCAGGCCGTCCCGAGGAGCCCGCGCTGCGTCGGCCACGGGTGGACCATGTTCAGGGCCAGGAAGCCGGCGAACCGCTCCGGCGCGCTCAGGGCCAGCGCGAACCCCGTCCAGGCCCCCCAGTCGTGCCCCATCAACCCGGCGCGTTCCAAGCCGAGTTGGTCCAGCGCGCGCAGCACCAGGCGCACCCGCTCGTCCGTCGTGTAACCGCGGGCCGGGACGTCCGACCAGCCGAAGCCGGGCAGGTCGAGGCAGATCAGGCGGAAGTCGTCGCGCAGCAGCGGCACCACCCGGTGCCAGGCGTACCAGTGCTGCGGGAATCCGTGCAGCAGCACCAGCGGCTCGCCGCTCCCGGCCTCCGCCACGTGGAGCCGGACGCCGTCCGCCTCGACGAAGTGGTGGCGCACTCCCTCCAGTTCGGGCAGCGGACGGTTCGTCCGCGGGTGATCGGTCATAGCGCGACCCTCTTTCCTCAGCTCGTCCCAGCGCCTTCAGCGTTCGGCGCGCGGCCCGGCCCGTCGCCGGGGCCGTCCCCCGATTGAGAGAGGGCGCCGGGCGCCGAACCAATCCCCGCCCACGGGGACTCGTCCCGGCGCGCCACCTCCTCGGACCGGCGCACAACCTCCGCCGGATTGACGGAACTTCTCGGGATTGCCACCGCACCGGCCTGCCTCTTCCCCTCCGGACACCATCGACTTCCCGCCGACCGGGCCCGTCGGCCGTGGCGTCGACCACCTCTTCGCAAGTCCGAACACAGGAGGATTCCGTGACCCCCCGCAGGAACATCGCCGCAGCCATGGGCCGGTGGAGCGCCCGGCATCGCTGGGCCGCCGTGCTGCTGTGGCTGCTCTTCGTCGCCGTCGCCGTCACCGCCGGCGGCGCCACCGAGCAGGCCGGCCTCACCGCCCAGGAACAGGTCAACGGAGAGGCCCAGCGCGCCCAGCGGATCCTGGACCAGGCCGGATTCGCGCTCCCCGCACGCGAATCCGTCTTCGTCCACAGCGACTCGGCGACCGCGGACGACCCGGCCTTCAAGACCGTCGTCGACGAGACGGTGGCCGCCCTCAGCCGGACCGCCGGCGTCACCGACGTCGGCTCACCGCTCGGCCCGGGCGCCGGAGGACCGGTCTCCGCGGACCGGCACTCCGCCCTCGTCCTGTTCAGCGTCACGGGCGACGCGGCGACCGCCAAGGAGCGGGTCTCCCCCGCCCTGGCCACCGTCGACACCGCCGCACACGCCCACCCGGACTTCCGGATCGCGGAGTTCGGCGAGGGCTCCTTCGCCAAGGCGTACGACGACAAGCTGGCCAAGGACTACACCGGCGCCGAGACGCTCTCCTTCCCGATCACCCTCGCCATCCTGCTGATCGCCTTCGGCGCGCTCGTCGCCGCCACCCTGCCCCTGGTCCTCGCGCTCACCTCGCTGGTCGCCGCGGGCGGCGCGGTCACCCTGACCAGCCACCTGGCCCACGTGGACGCCAATGGCACCGCCGTGATGGGCCTCGTCGGCATCGCCGTCGGCGTCGACTACTCGCTCTTCTACATCCGCCGGGTGCGCGAGGAACGCGCGCTCGGCCGCAGCGGCCGGGACGCCGTGGAGGTGGCCGCCGCGACCTCGGGCCGCGCGGTCCTGGTCTCCGGCCTCGCCGTCATCGCCGCCCTGGCCGGCATGTTCCTCTCCGGCAACGGCATCCAGACCGGCATGGCCGAGGCGACCATCGTCGTCGTCGCGATCGCCGTGCTCGGCTCGGTCACCGTCCTGCCCGCCATGCTCTCGCTGCTCGGCGACCGCATCGACAAGGGCCGGCTGCCGCTGCTCGGCCGCGCCCGCGCGGGACGGTCCGAGGACTCCGGTCGCGGCTGGGCCCGGCTGCTCGGCACCGTCCTGGCGCGCCCGGTGCTCTCCACCGTGGTCGCCACCGGAGCCCTGCTCGCCCTGCTCGCCCCGGCCTTCGCCCTGCGCACGGTCGACCCCGGCTTCGCCGACCTGTCGGCGGACCACCTCCCGGCGCTGCGCACCTACGCCGCCATCCAGCAGGCCTTCCCCGGCTCGTCCGCCCCGGCCAAGGTCGTGCTGCGCACCTCCGACGTCACCGCCGAGCCCGCGCGGGCCGCGATCGACCGGCTGCGCCGAACCGTCGAGGGCAGCACCGAACTGCACGGCCCGGTCACGGTCGAGCAGAACGCCGACCACACCGTCGCCCTGGTGAGCCTCGGCCTCGCCGGCAACGGCACCGACCGGGACTCCGTCCACGCCCTGGGCGTGCTGCGCGACCAGGTCCTGCCCGCCTCCCTGGGCACCCTGCCCGGCGCCGAGATCGCCGTCGCGGGCATCACCGCCGCCTCGGTGGACACCAGCCGCCAACTGTCCTCCTCCACCCCGCTGGTGGTGGTCTTCGTCCTGGTCCTGACCTTCCTGATCATGCTGGTCAGCTTCCGCTCGGTCACCGTCGCCGGGCTCACCCTGGCCCTCAACCTGCTCTCGGTCGGCGCGGCCTACGGCCTCGTGGTGGCGGTCTTCCAATGGGGCTTCGGCCACCGGCTGCTCGGCTTCGAGAGCAACGGTGGGATCACCTCCTGGGTGCCGCTGTTCCTCTTCGTCATCCTGTTCGGCCTCTCGATGGACTACCACGTCCTGGTCGTGAGCCGGATCCGCGAGCTGCGCGACCGCGGCGCGACCACCGAGCGGGCGATCTCCGAAGGCATCCGGCACACGGCCGGCGCGGTGACCAGCGCCGCCGTGGTGATGGTGGCGGTCGCCGCGGTCTTCACCACGATGCCCGAGGTCTCGATGAAGGAGGCCGGCCTCGGCCTCTCGGCAGCGGTGCTGATCGATGCCGCGGTGGTCCGCACGGTGCTGCTGCCGGCCTCGATGAAGTTGCTGGGCGACCGCAGTTGGTACGTGCCGCGCTGGCTGGGCTGGCTGCCGGTGCCCGCCGGAGAGTCCGGGCCGGCGGGGCCCGCGGGCACCGCGTCCGGCCGGAACAACGGGCAGGACGTCGTCGTCCCCGTCTGACGCTCGCGCCCGCGCCGCCGCCGGCTGCCCGGCGGCGGCGCGGGCGCGCTGAGCACCGGTCAGCGCCGGTCGGTGCCCCAGGCCGCCCGGAAGCCCTTCCTGGCCCGGAACAGTCGCGAACGGACCGTTCCGATCGGGACGCTGAGGATGTTCGACACCGACTGCTCGTCCAGGCCCTCCACATGACGGAGCGTCAGGACGGCTCGCTGCTCCGGCGGAAGCCGTTCCAGGACGTCCTGGATGTCCGCCGCGAGCTCCAGATCGCGCAGGTCCGCCTCGTCGGCCGGCTCGGACGCGCTGGTGCGCTGGTTGCGTGCGCCGGCCCGGGTCGCGAAGCGGACCGCCTCGCGCGCGGCGATCGCCCTCGCCCAGGAGAACAGCGCCTCAGGGGCCTTCAGTTGATGCAGGTTCCGAACGATCGCGATCGCCGCCTCCTGCGCCGCATCCGGTGCCTCCTGCAGGGCGATCGGCGCACAGATCCGTCCGACATAGGGCATGAGGATTCCGAGCAACTCGTCCAGGGCGAGCGCGTCACCCCGCTGTGCCTGCCGTACCAGGGACCTCAATTCCTCCGGTTCCACAATGTGGCTGGTCGAACCGGATGCGGATTGCGCCGCACCTGCCATCTCTGCTCCCCCGATCGCCCAAACGGGTATGAAGGCGCCGGAGAACCGAGCACAACATGCACAATGAGCACAACGTGCGAGTGCCGCCCCCGTGGCCAAGGCGACAGTACCGGAAGGCACCACCGGCTGGGACCCGGATACGGCAGGTGCGGCCATTCCGATACACACCGGCCCCGGCACCGGGCCGGCCATTTCACCCCATTCCACCGAAGTTCCCGTCAGGGAAGCGGAATTGGCCCGAACTATTCCCTTGGACTTCCCGCCGAAAGAGCGGGAACCGTCGCACCCGGATACCGCCCGGCAACCTACCCCGTCCACCCCTCCCATCGAGGTGACTTCATGACCGACCGGTTCTCCCCGCAGCAGGACACCGGACTGCTCTCCCCCGTCCGAGCGGGCACCCCCGCGGAGGAAGCCGTCTGCGACCGCGCCTGGCTCCAGGCCATGCTGGACGCCGAAGCCGCGCTCGCCCGCGCCCAGGCGACACTCGGCACCCTGCCGCCCGCCGCCGCGGCGGCCATCAGCGCCGCCGCCCGCGCGGACGACTTCTCCCTGCGCGAACTCGCCCTCGCCGCCCGGGAGACCGCCAACCCGGTGGTCGGCCTGGTGCAGGCGCTCACCCGGGTGGTCGCCGCCACCGACCCGGGTGCGGCCGAGTACGTTCACCGCGGATCCACCAGCCAGGACATCCTCGACACCGCAGCCATGCTGGTCGCCCACCGCACGGTGCGCGTCATCCGCGCCGACCTGACCCGGACAGCGGCGGCCCTGGCCGTCCTCGCCGCACGCCACCGCGACACCCCGATGGCCGGCCGCACGCTGGCCCTCCAGGCCGTTCCGACCACCTTCGGCCTCAAGGCGGCCGGCTGGCGGCAGCTGGTCCTCGACGCCGAGGCCCGGCTCGCCCTGGTCCACGACGACCGGCTGCCCGTCTCCCTCGGCGGAGCGGCCGGCACCCTGGCCGGCTACCTGGAGTACGCCGGGATCGACGGCGCCGGACACCGCCCCGACCCCGGCCGCTACCTCGACGCCCTCGTCGACGCGTTCGCCGCGGAGACCGGCCTCGCCCGGCCCGTCCTGCCCTGGCACGCCCTGCGCACCCCGATCGCCGACCTCGCCGCGGCCCTGGCGTTCACCGCCGGAGCGCTCGGCAAGATCGCCGTCGACGTCCAGAACCTGACCCGCACCGAGGTCGGCGAGGTGACCGAACCGGCCGCGGACGGCCGGGGCGGCTCATCGGCGATGCCGCACAAGCGCAACCCGGTGCTGGCCACCCTGATCCGTGCGGCCGCTCTCCAAGTCCCGTCACTGGCCGCCGCGCTGACCCAGTGCCTGGTCGGCGAGGACGAGCGGTCCGGCGGCGCGTGGCACGCCGAGTGGCTGCTGCTCCGCGAATGCCTGCGCCTGGCCGGCGGCGCCGCCCACACCGCCGTCGAGCTCGCCGAGGGCCTCCGCGCGCATCCCGACCGGATGCTCGCCAACCTCCACCTGACGGGAAGTCAGATCGTCTCCGAGCGCGTCGCCGCCGCGCTCGCCCCGCA
>NZ_JAFLNG010000839.1 GCF_017427025.1 Streptomyces sp. FH025 | reverse complement strand
CCGGCGTTCGGTACTGTCCCGACGGGGCCGCCCGCACAGCGGCGGCCCGGACCACACCGTCGGACCGGGACAGCATCAGAACATGAACGCTCGAAGCCCGTTGGGGCTGGCGGCCGCGCTGCCGCGCGCCCTCCGGGAGTATCCGCGCCGCTCTCCACTGACGCTCGGGTTCGTCGCACTGCTCCTGCTCGGGCACGTCTGGATCGAGTACGGGCCGTCCGAGGAGCAGGCGGACTCGGTACGGGCGTACCTCAGCACCAACCTGGACAACCTGCACGACCACCCGGTCCGCGCGCTGTTCGGCAGCGCGCTGCTGTTCGACGGCACGCTCGCCGACGTCCTCTCGACGGGCTTCGGCTCGACGCTGATCACCCTGGGCCTCGGCGTCTGCGTCGGCCTCGCCTGGGTCGAGCACCGGTACGGGAAGCTGCGGGCCGTCGCCGTGTTCCTCGCCGGACACATCGGCGCCACCCTGGTCACCGCCGTGGTCATCCTGCTGGCCCTGCACGAGGGTTGGTACGCGGAGGACGTCCGCCAGGCCTCGGACTACGGCATCAGCTACGGCGCCCAGTCGGCCCTGGCGCTCGGCGTCCTCGCCGTACCCCGCTGGGCCCGGCTGCCCTGGGCCGCCTTCGTCCTCGCCTGGCCACTCGGCGGCGGCGGTGGCCACTGGCCGGGCCCGCTCCCGGAGTTCACCACCGTCGGCCACCTCCTCGCCGCCGCCATCGGCTTCGCCCTGGCGGCGGCCCCGGCCGCCCGCCGCCGGCCCGACTCCCTCGCCACCGCAGGCACCGACAGCTGAGGATCCCCGCCGAGCCCTGTCAGCGCCGGCGGTCGGCGGCGAGCTCGGTCAGCAGCCGCTCTATCGACTCCAGCCGCTGCCGCAGCTCCTCCACGTCGCCCCGGGTGGCGCTCTGTTCGGCCGCCTTGAGGGTGACCAGGAGTTGTCCGTCCGGCTCCAGCCGGGCCCGGGCGACACCGCTGACGTTGTCGCCGTTCTGCACCCGGATCGCGTGCTCCAGTTCGGACGGGCGCAGCGCCAGGTCGCGCAGTGCGCCGGGCACCAGCTTGCCGTCCTTGACGACGGTGGTGGCCGAGCCCTCCAGGAAGCGTGCGGCGCGCGGGTCGCGGGCGAGCCAACGGGTGACGCCGGAGTTCACCGCGACCAGGGTCACCGCCCCGATCGCCCCGCCGAGCAGGCTGTTGTCGTTGCCGATGATGGCGTTCTGCACCACGTTGGACAGCAGGAAGACGACCACCATGTCGAAGGTGTTCAGCCCCGCCAGCCCGCGTTTCCCCGCCAACCGGAACAGGATCAGGATCAGCGCGTAGACCGCGATCGTGCGGAGGATCTTCTCCGCGATCGGGATCTGGACGGCCATCAGGTCATGCCACATGGGCCCCGCTCCTCTCACCGCGCCCCGAGGGACGGACCCTCGGGAGGCGGGCTCTCCGAAACGGGGCCGACGCTACGCTACCCGCGCCGCTTCGGCTTCCCCCGCCGGGCGGCGGCCGTGCCCCGGCCGCTCCCCGCCGCCTTCGGCTTCTGCCCGCCCGACCTCTGCTGGCCTCCGGTCTTCTGCTGGCCGCCGGACTTCTGCTGGCCTCCGGTCCTCTGCTGCTGGGGCTTGCGCTGCGCCGCCGCCTTCTTCGCCGGAGCGGCCGGAGCGGCCGCCTGCCCGGCCCCGCGCCCGCGCGAGCTGTTGACCGTACGGCCCCGGACGATCCCGATGAACTCCTCCACCAGGTCCGTCGTCCGCTCCTGCGGCCAGGACAGCGCCACCTGGGACTGCGGCGCCTCGACCACCGGCCGGTAGGTGAGGTCCCGCCGGTGGTGCAGCCGGGCCAGCGACTGCGGCACCAGCAGCACGCCGACGTTGGCCGCCACCAGTTCGATCGCGTCCGCGGTGGTCTCCGGGCGCGAGATGGCGGGGCGCCCGGGCAGCGCGTCGGCGGCCCAGCCGAGGGTGTCGTCGAGCGGGTGGAAGAGCACCTCTTCGGCGAGGTCGTCGAGGGTGACCTCCTCGGCGGCGGCGAGCCAGTGGTCCTTGGGGAAGACCACGACGGTGGTCTCGGTGTACAGCGGGATGGCGCTGAGCACGTCCTTGTCGACCGGCAGCCGGACCAGCCCGGCGTCCGCCGAGCCCTCCCGCAGGGTGCGCTCGGCGTCGGCGGCGGAGAGCGCGACGAGGTCGAGCGGCACGTCCGGGAGCCGCTCACCCCAGACCCGGGCCCATTTGCCGGGGGTCACGCCCGGGACGTACGCGAGCCGGAAGGACGGGTTCACCTGCATGTCTGTCACAGGGCAAGGCTACCGACCGTGACCAGGAGCGCCCGCGCTCCCTTACCCTTGTCTGCATGACATCGCTCAAGCAGAAGACCAGCCAGACCATGAAGCCGGCCACGGCGGCCAAGAAGCTGGGGATCTACCTCGCCGCGGCGCCGACCGACTTCCAGGAGGGCGTGGTCTCCCGCGAGGAGCTGAACACGCTGCAGGCCGAGCCGCCGCAGTGGCTCCAGGAGCTGCGCAAGAACGGCCCGCACCCGCGCCCGGTGGTCGCCGCCAAGCTCGGTGTGTCGATCTCCGGCCTGGCCCGGGGCGGCGTGACCGAGGCGCTCACCACCGACGAGATCGAGGCGATCAAGGCCGAGAACCCGCTCTGGCTCCAGCACGAGCGCGCCAACCAGGTGGACGTGCGCAAGGAGACCGTCCGGATCAAGGCGAAGCACGAGAAGGAGGCCAAGGAGGCCGCGGCCAAGGCCGCCAAGCAGGCCTGAGGAGCGGGCTCACCCCGCTGACCTGCCGAATCGCGCGCTCCGCCGCCGATTGTCAGACCCCTGCGCTTGGATGGTGCCGGCGTTCGTCCTCAGCCGACGGACGCCGGCACAGTCGTGAGCACAACCGATACGGGAGGCAAG
>NZ_JAFLNG010000838.1 GCF_017427025.1 Streptomyces sp. FH025 | reverse complement strand
GCGTCCGCGTTCCGGACCCTCCGTTCCGCCCGCCCACCGGTGGCCGATGAGGCCGAAAGGGCGCCGGCCCCCACCGGTACCGCATTCAGCGTACGGGCCGGGAAACGCGCCCGTGGCGATTCGGTGAAGTTTCGTCAGAAGGTGCGTGAGTGGCCGGACTTGTACGGTCGAACGGCTCCGGGGTGCGCCTGGCGCACCCCGGAGCCGTGCCGACCACCGTGTGCCCGGGCCGGCTCAGAGGCCGTTCTTCTCCAGGGTGAACTTCCAGGCGTCGGCGACGATGTCGTCCAGGTTCGGACGGCGCGGCGTCCAACCCAGCGCCTCGTGGGCGCGCGCGGCGGAGGCGACCAGCACCGCCGGGTCGCCGGCCCGGCGGCCGGAGACCTGCACCGGGATCTCCCGGCCGGTGACCCGCTTGACCGACTCGATCACCTCGCGGACCGAGAAGCCGCTGCCGTTGCCCAGGTTGCAGATCAGGTGCTCGCCCGGCTTGGCCGCGTCCAGCGCCAGCAGGTGCGCCTCCGCGAGGTCCGCGACGTGGATGTAGTCGCGGATGCAGGTGCCGTCCGGGGTCGGGTAGTCGTCGCCGTACACCGCGATGTGCGGGCGCTGGCCGAGTGCGGCCTGGAAGACCAGCGGGATCAGGTGCGACTCGGGGTCGTGGCGCTCCCCGTAGGCGCCGTACGCGCCGGCCACGTTGAAGTAGCGCAGCGAGACGGCGGCCAGGCCGTGCGCGACGGCCTCGCTGGTGATCAGGTGGTCCACGGCGAGCTTGGTGGCGCCGTAGGTGTTGGTCGGCGCGGTGCGGGCGGTCTCGGCGATCGGCACCGCCTCCGGCTCGCCGTAGGTGGCGGCGGTGGAGGAGAAGACCAGCTTGCGCACGCCGGCCGCGCGCATCGCGCTGATCAGCTCCAGCGAACCGGCCACGTTGTTGCGCCAGTACTTCTCCGGGTCCGCGACCGACTCGCCGACCTGCGAGGAGGCGGCGAAGTGCAGCACGCCGTCGAAGGAGCCGTCCAGCACCTCGCCGGCCTCCTGGATCCGGCCCTCGACGAACTCGGCACCGGCCGGGACGCCCTCGCGGAAGCCGGTGGAGAGGTCGTCCAGGACGGTCACCTGGTGTCCCGCCTCCAGCAGGTGGGCGGCCACCACGCTGCCGACGTAGCCGGCGCCACCCGTGACCAGGTACTTACTCATGATGAGACCTCCAGCGGGCGATGGTCCGCCCGGGCGCCGGGGGCCATCGACGTATGCGTACGACGGGGATCATTCTCCCCTCCCCACGCAGTGCTCAGGACCAGAAGGGCGCCCGCTCCCGGCTGTTCATCCGCTTCTCGGCCACCGGACATCCGGCCCCTCGACCGTCGGACGCCCGCCACCTCAGCCACCGGACATCCGCTCCAGCAGGCCGGTGCGCGCCGCCACCGCCGCCGCCTCCAGCCGGGTGCGCGCACCCAGCTTCATCAGCACCCGCTGGACGTGGGTACGGGCGGTGCTCGCGGCGATCCGCATCCCGGCGGCGATCGCCGCGGTGTCCTCGCCGTCCGCGATCCGGGCCAGCACCTGCACCTCACGGCGGGTCAGCAGCCGCAGCAGCCGCACGGCCTCGTCGTCCGGTTCGGCCACCGGGCGCAGCAGTTGGTCGAAGGCGCCGCGCAGGATGTCCACCGCCACCGCGGCCTCGCCGGCCCGGGCCCGTCCGATGGCCCGCTCGACCACCTCGATCCGCTCGTCGCTCGGCACGTACCCCGCCGCCCCGGCCGCGAACGCGCCTGCCACGCCCCGCAGTTCACCCACCGGACCGAGCACGATCACGGCCACCTCGGGGCGCTCCCGGCGGATCCGGCGCAGCGCGTCGAAGGCGCCCGGCTCGGCCGGCGCCGCCACGCCCAGCAGGCACACGTCGGGTCGGCGCCCGGCCACCAGGTCGGCGGCGACCCCGGCCGGGGAGCCGACCGCGAGCACCCGGTGACCGCGTAACTGGAGCGCGGTGGCCAGCGCCTCGGCCAGCAGCCGGTGGTCGTCGACCACCACGAGTCGAACGCCCATGACACCCTCCCGGTCGGGGCCCGGCTCGCGCCCGCACCCCTCGGGCGGGCGGCCGATGACGCACCATCACAACGCATTCCGCACCCGAACCGCTAGGCCGCCGGGCACCGCCGGCCGACACCGCCAGCGGAAACGCGAAAGACCCCCGCCGTGAGGCGAGGGTCTTTCAGTGGAGCCCCCATGCGGAATCGAACCGCAGACCTTCTCCTTACCATGGAGACGCTCTACCGACTGAGCTATAGGGGCTTGCCGGGCTTTTCGCCGGGCCGGTCGAACAAGGAAGACATTACACGGCCGTGGGCCCGGAAGGGAAATCGGCCCCGCCCCGGGCACTCCCCGCCCTCAACCCCGGGCGGGCGCCGGCCTCAGCCTTCGATGTGCGCCGCCCTCAGCCCTCGACAGGCGCCGGCCTCAGCCCTCGGCGTGCGCCGCGTCGAACTCCTCACGGGCCGCGAGCATCCGCGGCGTGTGGCGCTCCGTCCAGCGACCGAGCGGGGAGAGCAACTCGGCCAGCTCCCGGCCGAGCGGCAGCAGGTCGTAGACCACCCTCGGCGGCGTCTCCGGGAAGACGGTGCGGAGCACCAGGCCGCTGCGCTCCAGGGTGCGGAGCGACTGGGTGAGCATCTTGCGACTGACCCCGCCGACCCCGCGCTGGAGCTCGGAGAAGCGCTGCGGCCCGCAGGCGGCGAGGCTCATCAGGATCAGCATCGACCACTTGTCGGCCAGGTCGGCAAACATCTCGCGGCTGGGACACAGCTGGGCGAAGACGTCGAGCTCCTCCTCCTGCCCCTGCGCCCGGTCCCGATCCTCGCGCGGTGCGACCGCTTCCTCCGTCGTCATACCAACCAGGGTAGACCCGCGGTCTCCAATCCAC
>NZ_JAFLNG010000837.1 GCF_017427025.1 Streptomyces sp. FH025 | reverse complement strand
GGATTCGGGGTACGGCTACCGGCGCGAATCGGGGACGGTGTAGTCGCCGTGGATGTCGCAGGCCCACCACTGGGCGAGGGCGCGCATGCTCTCGTGGAGCACGGCCGAGGCGTGCCAGTGGAGTTCGGTCTCGATCAGCCCGGTCGCCATGGTCCAGCGGTCGACCGTCGGGTCCTGGACCCACTCCCAGGGCGTGCGGCGCGAGACGTCGGCCAGGAACCCGGCGAGTTCCTGCTCGTCGAAGGCCGCGGAGGCGACGTTGAGCACCGGCTGCGCGGGTGGGGCCGCCAGGACGGCGCGCAGCGCGTCGGCGAGGTCGCGGTGGTCCAGCACCTGGTGGCGGCCCAGCGGGTTCAGGGCGAGCGGGCGCCGGGTCCAGGCCAGGTTCACCCACCGCACCAGCGGGCTGTCCTCCGGCGCGTACGGGCCGACCGGGTCGGCGAGGCGGAGCACCTGGACGGGGATGCCGTGGTCGGCGCCCCAGGCGCGGGCGGCCTGCTCCTCCCGCCACCAGGCCCGTGCCACCGGGTCGGCCGGGGCGTCGGCGGGCGCCTCCTCGGTGACGGTCCGTTCGCGGCTGCCCCGGTAGACGGCCGAGGAGCCGGCGTAGACCAGGCGCTCCACCCCGGCCTTGGCGGCGGCGGCGAGCACGTCGGCCAGCAGGCCGTCCTCCTCGGGGCGGCCCAGGTGCACCACGTGCCGGACGCCGTCGAGGTCCTCGGCCGACGGGCGGCCGGCCAGGGGCCCGGCGCCGTGCCCGATGTCGTGGCCAGTGTCGTACCCGATGTCGTGGCCGGCGTCGGCGAGCAGCCGGGCCAGCTGCCGGGCGAAGGCCGGGTCGCCGCCGGTGACGGCTACCCGGGCGAGCGGCGCCGGGCGGGGCGTGCGGGCGGCCGGGTCGGCGCCGGCGCGGCGGCCGGCGGCGAGCGCGGTCAGCGCGAGGTCGCGCACTGCGGGGGCCATCGCGAGCAGCTCGGCGGCGGTGAACTCCTCGCACAGGCCGCCCGATCCGAGGGTCTCCATGACGGCGGCGGCGACCTGCGGGTCCGGCTCCGGCGCGTGGGCGGTGACGGTGCCGAGGGCGAAGGCGGTCAGCCACACGGCCCGGCCGGCGCCGTCCGGGAGTCCGGCCGCGGCGTCCTGGCCGGCGGCCCGGAGGGCCGCCAGGCAGGCCTCCAGCAGGCCGGTGCGGGCGAGCTGCCGCTCGGTCTCCAGGTACTCCCACTCGGTGCCCCGGAGGACCGCGCACCGGGCCTCGCCGTACTGGTAGAAGGGCACCACCGGGAAGCGCGGGCACGGTCCGTCGGCGGCCGCCGGGCCCGCCTCGCCGGTGAACAGGGTCGCCTGGCGGAAGCCGTGGTAGGTGTTGCCGGCCAGGCTGGGCAGGTCGTCGTGCTGCACCGTGCTGGGGGTGCAGAAGCGCACCGGCATGCCGATCGCGTTCAGGTAGCGCTGCACCACCACGTCGTACGGCCAGCCGCCGCCGTGCTCCTCCTGGAAGGCCGCGTAGCCGCGGGCCGCCTCGGCGGGCAGCATCAGCGCCTGGCAGGGCACGTGCTCCTGAAGGGTGTACGCCCAGGGCGCGCCGGTGAGCGCGGCGAGCCGGGCGACGGCGCCGTTGCGGGCCTCCCAGCCCGCGTAGAGCGCTATCGCCTCGCCGGGGGCCGCCGCGGCGGCGCGTTCGGCGTGCTCGTAGAAGCCTTCGGCGAGCACCACGTCGTCCTGCAGCACCAGGTGGTGGGTGGCGTCGGGCGCCACGCAGGACCACGAGAGCGGCGCCACCCGGAGGGCGGTCGGGCGGCCGTCCGGCTCGGGGTCCATGACCACGCGGACGCGGCCCCGGGAGTCGGCGTCGGCGAGCCGCCGGGCCTCCTCCGCGCGCTTGGGGTGACTCATGACCGCGCCGCTCAGCCGCACCTGCGCCGGTTCGTTGCTGGCATCCATCTGACTACCTCGCTGTGGGGGGTGGAGGATCGGTGAGGACGGGTCAGTCGGCGGCCCGGTCGGCGCCGGCGTTGCGGACCTTGCGCTCGTTGTCGTTCAGACCGTGGTCGGAGCCCTGCTCGCGCTCCAGCCGGATCATCGCCGCAGGACGGTAGTTGAGGATGTACGCCCGCCGCACCCGGTCGCTGGTGTTGCCGCGGGAGTAGTGCAGGGTGCTGCCGGAGTGCGCGACGCCCTGTCCGGCGGTCACCGGCACGGCGGTGGCCCCGGGCTCGTCCTCGGAGCAGTCGCACTCGATGTTCTTGCCGTCGCTGGTGGGGCGGTGCGGGCGCAGCGGCCGGGTGTGCGAGCCCTTGACGTACCACATGCAGCCGTTGTCCGGTTCGGCGTCGTCGAGGGCGACCCAGATCGAGACGGCCCGGGTGTCGGGCAGGTCGATCCAGTACGCGGCGTCCTGGTGCCAGGGGGTCGGCACCGCGGTGTGCGGGGCCTTGTGGATCAGCATGTCGAAGTCGAGCATCGCGTCGTCGCCGATCAGCTCGCGGGCGAGGGCCAGCCCCCGCTCGTGCAGCGGCAGGTCGAGGATCGGCGGGTGGAGTGCGGAGGGCCACATGATCTGCGTGATGTTCTCGACGCCGGCTTCGGCGCCGTCGGCCCGCGGCGCGTGCGAGCCGAGGTCGGACCGCTTGTCGCCGCTCTCGATCTCACCGGTGAGGAAGCGGTCGTAAATCTCCCGGTACACCTCGGCTTCCTCTGCGGAGAGCAGGGTCCCGGCGAAGACGAATCCGTCCTCCCGGAATGCGCTGGCCAGGTCGAGGTGTGCGCTGACTGTCATGGCTGAATCCTTTCCCGTGTACGGTCCGGGGCCGGTGGAATTCGCCGCGGCCGGGCCATGCGGACATGGCGGAGCACGGCGGGTTCATTCCGCCGCCGCATTTCGTGGTTCGATGGCGGCCCGACGGCGGGCCGGTATTCGCGTCGGCCGCCC
>NZ_JAFLNG010000836.1 GCF_017427025.1 Streptomyces sp. FH025 | reverse complement strand
ACCGGCACCCCGTCGAGGACGGGAGGGGCCCGGCGGTACCGGACTTGAGCGGACGACGACGGCAGGGACGAACGTGAGGATCTTCCACCGGGCACGGCACCGGCCGTCCGCCACCTGGCGGCAGACGACCGATCGGGCCTTCACGCTGATCGGCGACGGTCGCTACGAGGACGCCGGCGCCCTGCTGGTGATGGCCGCCGACCTGGAGCCGTGGCTGTCCGACTCCTGGTTCAACCTGGCCCTGCTGCACAAGTTCCGCCGCGACTGGGAACAGGCCCGCTCGGCCGGTCTGCGCGCCGTCGCCCTGCTCGACCGCGAGCACGGCGCCCCGGACTGGTGGAACCTCGGCATCACCGCCACCGCCCTGCAGGACTGGCCGCTCGCCCGCCGCGCCTGGCAGGCGTACGGGCTGAAGCTGCCCGGCGGCCCCGGAGTGGACGGCCCGGTCAGCCTCGACCTCGGCACCACCCCCGTGCGGCTCTCCCCGGACGGCGAGTCCGAGGTGGTGTGGGGCCGCCGGCTCGACCCGGCCCGCATCGAGGTGCTGTCCATCCCGCTGCCGTCCTCCGGCCGCCGCTGGGGCGAGGTGGTGCTGCACGACGGCGCCCCGCACGGCGAGCGGGTCACCGACGGCGTCGCCTACCCCGTCTTCGACGAGATCGAACTGTGGGCGCCGTCGCCCGTACCGACGTACGTGGTGCTGCTGCAGGCCGCCACCGCCGGTGACCGGGACGCGCTGGAGCGGCTCGTCGCCGACGCCGGCTACGCCGCCGAGGACTGGACCTCCTCGGTGCGGCTGCTGTGCCGCGCCTGCTCGGAGAGCCGGATGGCCTCGGACGACGGCATCGTCGCCCACCACGACCCGCACGACGACGGGGACGCCGCCCACCCCGGGCACCTCAGCCACCTCAGCCAAGGTGGCGCCGCCGGGATGTCCTGGCTGGTCGAGCGCGAGTGCGGGATCGCGGCCCCGGCCGACCTCGTCCGCACCCTGCTGGACCGCTGGGTCGCGGCCGCCCCGGACAGCCGGGCTTACCGGGACCTCGAAGAAGTCTGCTGAGTACCCTGGTGAGGTACGCGTAGACCTATGGAAGCGGAAGACATGGCGGAGCAGCACGGGCACGGGCACGACCACGATCATGACCACGACCACGATCACGACCACGGGCACGACGAGAGCCCGAAGGTGATCGGGGAGGCGCCCGACCTCAGCAAGGGCACCGCGCGTCCGATCACCGTCGTCGGCAACCCGGTGCTGCACCGCGAGGTCAAGGACGTCGTCTCCTTCGACGGCGAACTGTCCGCGCTGATCGACGACATGTTCCAGTCGATGTACGCCGCCGAGGGCGTGGGCCTCGCCGCCAACCAGATCGGCGTGGACCTCAAGGTCTTCGTCTACGACTGCCCGGACGACGAGGGCGTGCGCCACATCGGCCACGTGATCAACCCGGTGCTGGAGGAGTTCCCGAAGGACCGCCAGCGGGTGCTCGACGACGGCAACGAGGGCTGCCTGTCCGTCCCCACCGCCTACGCCGAGCTGCCGCGCCCGGACTACGCCGCGGTGACCGGCGTCGACAAGGACGGCAACGCCATCCGCGTCGAGGGCACCGGCTTCTTCGCCCGCTGCCTCCAGCACGAGACCGACCACCTGTACGGCACCCTCTACATCGACAAGCTGTCGAAGCGGGACCGCAAGGACGCCCTGAAGCAGATGGCCGAGGGCACCCCGAAGTACGCGACTGTGCCCAACGAGTAAGGCGCTGTCGGTAGTTGGAGGCCGGTGCGGGCGGACCCGCACCGGCCTCCCGGCGTGTCCGGCCGGGGTCTGCGGGCTTCGGGTTCCAGGCTTCGGGCTCAGCGGGCGGGCAGGGAGAGGACGGCGCGCAGGCCGCCGGCCGGTTCGGGGGAGAGGCGCAGCTCGCCGTGGTGCGCCTCGGCGATGGCGGCGACGATGGCGAGCCCCAGGCCGTGGCCGCGGCGGGCGGGGTCCGTCCCGGCGGTGCGTCCGCGTCCGCGCAGGAACGGTTCGGTGAAGGTGGCGACGGCCTCCGGGGCCAGCCGCGCACCGGTGTTGGCGACGGTGAGCCGGACGTGGCCGGGGCGGTCGGGGTCGGCGCCGGTGGTGACGGTGACCCGGCCGTCGGCGGGCAGGTTGTGGCGCAGCGCGTTGTGCAGCAGGTTGACGGCGGCCTGGCGCAGCAGGACCGGGTTGCCGGTGGCGGGTGCCGGCCGGCAGTCGGCGGTGACGCTCACGCCCAGGGCCTCGGCCTCGTCGTGGACGGCGGCCAGGGCCTGGCCGGTGGTGATCGCGAGGTCGGTGGGGCTGGTCTCGGGCGGGGTGTTGCCGAGGTCGGCGAGCTGGAGCAGGGCCTCGCAGATCTCGATGCCGCGCTGGTTGGTGTCCTGGAGACGGGCGACGAGTTTCATCCAGTCCTGGTGGGCCGGGTCGGCGGCGGCGACCTGGAGCATGGTGCGGGTGATCGCCAGCGGGGTGCGCAGTTCGTGGGAGGCGTTGGCGGCGAAGCGCTGCTGGGCCTCGAAGGAGCGCTGGAGGCGTTCCAGCATCTCGTCGAAGGCGTCGGACAGTTCGGTGAACTCGTCGCGGGGGCCGCTCAGGGCGATGCGGTGCTCCAGCGCCCCGCCCGCGGCGCGGTGGGCGGCGCGGGTGATGTCCTGCAGCGGGCGCAGCACCCGCCCGGCGATCAGCCAGCCGCCGGCCATGCCGACGACGGTGAGCAGGGCGAGGGCGTAGCCGCTGGCCCTGAGGAGGGAGTCGAGGATCTCCTGGCGGGAGGGGGCGTCGGAGCGGTAGCGCGGATTGGAGGAGGTGAGCGGGTAGTTGGGGATGTAGCGCATGCCGACGTAGACCACGGCGAGGGAGAGGGCGCCGGCGGTGACGGCGAAGAGGGTGTAGCTGAGGGTCAGGCGCATCCGGGCGGTGA
>NZ_JAFLNG010000835.1 GCF_017427025.1 Streptomyces sp. FH025 | reverse complement strand
GCGCCCTGCGCCGCTCCGCCCTCTACCAGGCCACCCTCTTCGGCGGCTTCAGCGCCGCCTGGAGCGCGCTGGCCCTGCTGCTCACCGGCCCCCGCTACCACCTCGGCGCCCAGGCCGTCGGCGCCCTGGCCCTCATCGGCGCCGCCAGCATGCTCTGCGCCCCCGCCGCCGGAGGCCGCGTCGACCGCCACGGCCCCGACCGGGTCAACCGCTGGTGCGCCACCGCCACCCTCGCCTGCGCCGCCCTGCTCACCGCCGGCACCGCCGGCGGCCCGCTCGGACTCGCGGCCCTGGCCGCCGGCCTGCTGCTGCTCGACGTCGCCCTCCAGTGCGGCCAGATCGCCAACCAGGCCCGCATCCTCGCGCTGCGGCCCGAGGCCCGATCCCGCCTGAACACCGCCTACATGACCTGCGCCTTCCTCGGCGGCAGCGCCGGCTCCTGGCTCGGGGTGCGGGCCTACGACCGGTGGGGGTGGCCGGGGGTGTGCGCCCTGCTCGCCCTGGCCGCCGCCGCCGCGCTCACCACCGGAGCGGCCGCACCCCGCACCACCGAAGCCCGCGCCGCCACGCCCCGCACCACCGAAGCCGCGGTCACCGAGCCCGGCGTCACCGAGCCCGGCGTCACCGAGCGCGGTGTCACCGAGCGCGGTGTCACCGAAGCCCGCACCACCCAGCCCGTAGGGACCGAAAGGAATCCGTCGTGACCTTCCCCGCCATGCCCCCCGCCGTCCTGCAGTTCTTCCACGCCTCCCAGCGGGGCGACGCCGAGGCCTGGGCCGCGGCCTTCGCCGAGAACGGCGTCTTCCACGACCCGGTCGACACCCCGCCCCTGGCCGGACGCCCCGCGATCCGCGACTTCATCGCCTCCGTCCTGCCCCGGTTCCGCCCTTTCCTCGGCCTGACCCCCCTCGAGGCGCACACCGTCGGCGACAAGGTCGCCGTCTCCTGGCGCGGCGCCGCCGTCACCTTGGACGGGCGCCCGGTCAACTGGTCCGGCATCAACGTCTACGAACTCGACGGCGACGGCCTGATCCGCGAGGCGAAGGCCTACTTCAACCACGCCGTGTTCGCCGCCCAGCTCACGGGGTGAAGAACATGACGAACCGTCAACTCACCTGAGACGAAACGGCGGATCGCCGCCTGCCGCCCTCACGGCGGTGCGCCTCCCCCCTTCCCGCAACCCCGGCCCGGGCCCTCCGGCCCGGGCACCGGGTGAAGAGGAGAGGAGACCGGCGCGGAAGGCGACGGGCCGGTCCGGGCACGGACGCCGGAGAGGACCGGGCGGTGGCTGCGGCGCAATGCCGGGGCCACCGCCGCTCCGGCGGCGGTGGTCGGGACGGTGGTCGGGACGGTGAGCGCGGCGGTGAAGCAGGGCGGGGACCCCCGCTGATCCACCGGGCGGGGCCCGAAAGAGGGGGCCACTGGCTCAGCGGCACGCATCCCCCCGCCCCGCACGAAGGCCCCCGGCCGGGGAAAGCGGCCGGGGGCCCTCGCGTTCAGCATCCCGCGCGGCGCGGCGCCCGTGGCGAGGATCCGATGACGGCGAACCGCACGAGCGGGCCGGGAGGAAGCGGCGGGCCGGGAGGAGGCGGGCCGGAGGACGGGGCCGGGGCCGCCTACGGCACGATCGGGAAGAAGGCGGCCCCGGCCCCGGTCCGGATGTCCGTACGGGCGGGGCATCGACCGCGGGGTTGCCCGTACGGCTGCGGTCGCCCCCCATTGGACGACTTCAACAGCACTTGAAGTCAAGCCCCCGCCCGGAAGACGGGCACCGCGGCCCGGTAGCCTCGCTCCCGGCGGGGGCCGGCAGGCGAGTCGCACAGACGAACAGCGGACAGGGGCGCGGGCGGATGACGGAGCAGCAGCACGGCTACTGGCGGGTGTCGGACGGCTCGGCGGTCAGCGCCGGCCAGGCCCAGATCGTGTGGACCAGAGCGGCCTACCCCGCCCTGACGGACGTGGCGCGCCGCTACCACGCGGTGATCACCTACGGGGAACTGGCCGAACAGGTCCAGCAGGCCTCCGGGGTGCGCACCCGCATCGACCAGCGGCACTGGATCGGCAAGGTGCTGGCCCTGGTGGTGCGTGAGGCCCACCGCAGGGGCGACCCGCCGCTGACGGCCCTGGTGGTGCACGCCGCCGACGGCAAGGTCGGCGCCGGCTACCAGGACGTGCTGGCGGTGGCCGGGCAGCCGCCGCTGGCCGACGAGATGGACCGCGAGCAGCACGCGGCCGCCGCCCGCCTGGCCTGCTACCGGCACTTCGGCGCCGATCTGCCCGCCGACGGCGGCATCCCGGCCCTGGCCCCGCGCCTGCGCGCCTCGGTGGCCCGCAAGGCGGCGGCCGCCACCGTGGCGCGCCCGCCGGCGATCTGTCCCACCTGCTTCCTCGAACTGCCGGCGACCCGGGTGTGCGACTCCTGCGGGGAGACGATCGCCCCCTGACCCGGCAGGCTCGGCGGCTCCGGCGGACCCGGGTGGGTCGGCGAGCCCGGGGGAGAGCATCACGCCGGCGCGCCGTCACCCCACGGTGGCGGGCGGGCGGGCGGCCCTGGCGGACCCGGCGCCCCGGCGGGCCCGGCGACCCGGGGGAGGGCGTTGCACCGTCGTACCGTCACGTCATGGTGGCGGACGGGCGGCCGGGCATTCGCGGGCCCTTGGCGACCTGGGTGTGCGGCTCCTGCGGGGAGATGATCGCCCCCTGATCCGGCAGGCTCGGCAAACCCGGTGACCCTGGCGGCCCTGGCGGACCCGGCGCCCCGGCGGACCCCAGCGACCCGGGGCCCGGCGGGCCCGGGGGAGGGCGTTGCACCGTCGTACCGTCACGTCATGGTGGCGGGCAGGCGGCTGGGCATTCGCGGGCCCTTGGCGACCTGGGTGTGCGGCTCCTGCGGGGAGATGATCGCCTCCTGATCCGGCAGGCCCGGCGGCTCTGGCGGACCCGGGTGGGT
>NZ_JAFLNG010000834.1 GCF_017427025.1 Streptomyces sp. FH025 | reverse complement strand
CGACGGCGGGCAGGGCGAGGTACTGGACGGCGAGGTCGGGCGCGGTGAGCAGGTCCCGCTCGCCCCCGGCGGGCAGCACGCGCAGCAGCACCGCGAAGACGAAGACGAACAGCACCGCGGTGACGTACACCGGCAGCGCCAGCAGGGCGGTGACCAGCGGGTCGAGTGCCCGGGCCAGGCGGCCGCGGCGCTCGGAGGCCAGCGCGACGCCCAGGACCAGGCCGAGCAGCAGCATCAGCAGGCCCGCGACCAGGGCGAGTTGGACGGTGCTGCCGAGGCTCTGCCCGATCAGGTGGGTGACCGGTTCGCGGTAGTGGAAGGAACTGCCCGGATCGCCGGTGAGCAGCCCGCGCAGCCAGCCCAGGTACTGGACGGGCAGCGGCCGGTCGACGCCGAGGCTGTCGGCGAGCCGGTCGCGCTGCTCCTGGTCGGCCTCGGCGCCGAGCGCGGCGGAGACCGGGTCGCCGGGGGCCAGGCGCAGCAGCAGGAAGACGGCGACCGAGGCGAGCCAGAGCGTGGCCAGCGCTCCGGCCGCCTTTCTGGTCCAGTAGGGCACGGTGGTACTCCAGGTGGGTCGGAAGCCGCCCCAGGGCGGTGGGGGTCGCCCTGGGACGGCTGGGCGGGTCGGCGTCTCAGGCGGTGCGCCGGGTGTCGCCGAGCCGCAGGTAGCCGAGCGCGCTGGTGGCCACGTCGTGGACGGTGGAGGCGAAGGCGTAGGTCTCCCAGGCGTGCGCGAGGGTGATGTGGAAGGACTCGGTCAGCAGGTACTCGGACAGCTCGTGGTTGACGTCCGCCCTGGCGCGCTCGTCGGCGGCGGCGAAGGCCCGGGCCTGGAGTTCGGCGTAGGCGGGGTCGGTGACGTGCGAGGTGTTCCGGCCGACCTGGAGCGGTCCGGAGACGGTGATGCCGCTCAGCGGGGAGACGCTCACCATGCCGTGGTTGGCGATGAACAGCCCCTCCAGCGTGCCCTGCTGGATCTTCGGCTGGAGGGCGGCGTTGTCCAGGAGCTGGACGTCGACGCCGAACCCGGCCTGCTCCAGGTCGTACTTGACCAGCTCCACGAGGGAGCTGAACACCGGCGAGTTGGCGGCGGTGAGCGGCACCCGCGCGCCCTCGGCGCCGGCTTCCCGGAGCAGCCCGCGGGCCTTCTCCGGGTCGTGCGGGTAGCGGGTGACCTGGTCCGGGGTGACGCCGGGGGTGTTGGCCGGCCAGGGCAGGCTGCTGGCCTCGGCGTAGCCGCCGTACACCTGGGCGACGATGCGTTCGCGGTCCACGGCGTACTGGAGGGCCTGACGCACCCTCCGGTCGTCGAAGGGCTTGCTGGTGACGTTGGCGCCGAGGAACGCCTGCTGGTAGGAGGCCTTGGCGGACTGCACGGTGACGGCCCGGTTCCCGGCGAGCACCTTGAGGTCGCGCCCGGGCACCGCGCCGATCAGGTGGGACTGCCCCGACTGGAGGGCGGAGAGCGCGGCCTGGCTGCTGGTCACCGAGCGGACGGTGATCCGCTCGAAGCGGGGCTGGCCGCTCTGCCAGTAGCGGTCGTAGCGGGCCAGGTCGAGCTGGTTGCCGCCCTTGAACGCCTGCCAGGTGAAGGGCCCGGTGCCGTTGACCTTCTCGGCGGCCTTGCCGTCGACGTAGCCGCGGGCGTCCACGACGGGGTTGAAGGCGAGGGCGTCGAACAGGTTGCTGGTGGGCTTGGCGAGGGTGAGGGTGACTTCGTTCGCGGCGCTCGCCCGGATGTCGGCGAGGCGTTCCAGCAGCGGCTTGACCTGGGAGGTCCTGGTCGCCCCCGTGAGCGAGAAGACGACGTCGTCCGGGCTGAGCGGGCGGCCGTCGTGGAAGGTGACGTCCTCGCGGAGCTTGAGCACGACCTTGGTCCGGTCGGCGTTCCACTCCCAGGAGGTGGCGAGCCAGGGCACGGGCTGGAGGGTCTGCGGGTCGAGGTCGACCAGCCGGTCCAGCACCAGGTTGACGAACACCGGGGTGTCGGGGCCCCGGTGGAGCAGTTGGGTCGGGTCGGGGGCGGCGCCGTAGACGATCTGGAGGTCCGGCGCGGAGGCGGTGGCGGAGGCGGCGGCCCCGCCTGCGGCGTCCTCGGTGGCGGAGCGGCAGCCCGCCGCCAGCAGGGCCGCTCCGGCGCTCAGGCCGAGGAAGCCTCTTCTGGGCAGGGGCAGGCCTCGGTGACGGGCTGCGTCGCTCATGGTGGTGCTACCTCTTCGGTTCTCGGGTGCTCGGTCGGGTGGGTGCGGGTCAGTACCTGGTCACGACGACGCTGTCGCTCCAGGCCACCACGTCGGGCCCGCCGGTGGGGTAGGGGATGTTCTTGGCCGGGTTCCAGTTGGCCCGGTAGATCCCGGTCTTGAAGTAGGGCGACTGGTTCTGGTGGTAGTTGTTGAGGCCGCTGTACGCGCCGACCTGCGCGCCGTCCCGGTAGACGGTGATGGCGCCGGGGGTGGTGTCGGTGGACCAGGTGATGTCGAAGGCCCACTGGTTCCAGTGGTCGAACTGCGCGTCGCCGAGCGGGATCACCGCCTCCTGGACGGTGGTGGGGTCGGTCAGCCAGTGCACCTTGAGCCGCCAGCCGCCGTCCTTGAGGGTGAGGGCGATCGGCGGCTTGGTGTCGCTGCCGTCCGCGAGCGGGTAGCCGTGCCACTGGGCGAGGATCGTCTCGGTGGAGGTCCGCACCCAGTCGGCGGGCAGGTAGTCGGCGAGGGCGAAGCGGTAGCTGCCCCAGCCGAGGGAGTTGACGGCGACCTCGGAGCGGTAGGAGACGCCGTCGTCGGGGACGCTGAAGCGGGCGGCCAGGCCGCTGCCGCCGGCGGGCGCGGGGGCCACGGTGATGCTGCCGTTGCCGTCGACGCGCTGGCGGGTCCAGGCGGAGACGGTGCCGGATTCGAAGTCGTCGGCGAAGACGACGGTGCCGTCGGCGGCGGCCGCCGAAGTGACGGGGGCGGC
>NZ_JAFLNG010000833.1 GCF_017427025.1 Streptomyces sp. FH025 | reverse complement strand
GGCTTCGGTGGAGTGGAGTTCGGTGCTGCCGGCCGGTTCGCCGGTTGAGCTGCCGACCTACGCCTTCCGCCACCAGCGGTTCTGGCCGGAGGGCATCCTGGCGATGCCGGTGGCCGGTGGGGACGGTGCGAGCACCGAGGCGGAGGCCCGGTTCTGGGCGGCCGTCGAGGGCGGGGACCTGACGCAGCTGGCCGACACGCTGGCTGTGGACGGTGACCGTCCGTTCAACGAGGTGCTGCCGTCGCTGGCGTCCTGGCGGCGCCGGGAGCTGGACCGGTCGGTGACCGCGAACTGGCGTTACCGGGTGAACTGGGCGGCGATCACCGAGTCCGACTCGCGGGTGCTGTCGGGTACTTGGGTGCTGGTGGTTCCGGCTGGGTTCGACGGGCAGTCGTACGTTTCCGCGTTGGCTGCTCGGGGCGCCGAGGTCGCCGTGGTCGAGGTGCCGGCCGGAGCAGTGGATCGGGCCGGGGTGGCCGCGCTGCTGGGCGAGGCCGCGGAGTCTTCCGCGGTGGCCGGTGTGCTGTCGCTGCTGGCGCTGGACGAGTCGGTGCTGCCGGACCACCCGGCGGTGACCGGTGGCCTGGCCGCCACCCTGAGCCTGATCCAGGCGTTGGGTGACGCAGGGATCGGTGCGCCGCTGTGGCTGGCGACGCGTGGTGCGGTGGCGGCTGGTCCGGGTGAGGCGCTGGCCAACCCGGTGCAGGCGCAGGTGTGGGGTCTGGGCCGTGTGGTCGGCCTGGAGCAGCCGGACCGTTGGGGCGGTCTGATCGACCTGCCCGAGACGGTCGACGAGCGGGCGGGTGCCCGGCTGGTCGCGGTGCTCGCGGGCTGTGGCGAGAACGAGGTCGCGGTCCGGTCCGCCGGGATCCTGGGCCGTCGGCTCACCCGTGCCTCGCAGCTGCGCGGCAAGGACCGTTGGACCCCGCGTGGCAGTGTGCTGATCACGGGTGGCACGGGTGCCATCGCCGGGCACGTCTCGCGCTGGCTGGCCGAGCGCGGTGCGGAGCGGCTGGTGCTGACCAGCCGCTCCGGCCCCGCCGCTCGGGGCGCGGCAGCGCTCGCTGCCGAGTTCGCGACGGCCGGCTCCGCGGTCGAGATCGTCGCCTGTGACGTGACGGACCGTTCGGCGCTGGCCGGGTTGGTGGCCTGGATCGGTGAGACCGGTCCGGCGCTGTCCTCGGTGCTGCACACGGCCGCCGTCCTGGACGACGGGGTGGTGGACCGGCTGTCGGTGGGCCGCATGGAGACGGTGCTGGCCGCGAAGGCGGCGAGCGCGGCGCTCCTGGACGAGCTGACCGCGGACCTGGACCTGGACGCCTTCGTCCTGTTCTCCTCGATCTCCTCCACGCTGGGGGCCGCGGGCCAGGGCAACTACGCGGCGGCCAACGCCTACCTGGACGCCCTGGCGGAGAACCGGCGCGGCCGAGGCCTGGCCGCGCTCACCGTCGCCTGGGGCGCCTGGGCCGGCGGCGGCATGGCCGAGTCCAACAGTGTGGTGCAGGCTCGAGTCAAGCGCGGCCCGATGCCGGCCATGGACCCGCAGCTCGCCGCCCGGGCCCTGGGCGAGGCGCTGGAGGGACCGGACGCGCTGGTGACCGTGATGGACGTGGACTGGGCGCAGCTGGCGTCCGGGCCCGGTGCCGCGGACCTGCCCAAGCGTCCGCTGGTGCGGGACCTGCCCGAGATCCGTCAGCTGGCCGCGGCCGGCGAGGCCACGGCTGCGGTGGTCCGCAGTGAGAGCGAGCTGGCGCACCGGCTGGCCGGGCTGGCCCGCGCCGAGCAGGAGCGGGTGCTGACCGAGGTGGTGCGGGCCGAGGTCGCGGTCGTGCTGGGGCACGCCTCGGTCGACGCGGTCGAGGACCGGCGCGCGTTCAAGGACCTGGGCTTCGACTCGCTGACCGCCGTCGAGCTGCGCAACCGGCTGAACGCCGCGACCGGCATCCGGTTGCCCGCCACGCTGGTGTTCGACTACCCGACCCCGACGGTCCTCGCCGAGTTCCTGTGTGGCGAACTGACCGGCAAGGTGGCGGCTGCCGCCGCTCCGGTGGCCGCGGTCACCGCCCCGGTCGTGGACGAGCCGCTGGCGATCGTCGGCATGGCGTGCCGCTTCCCCGGCGGTGCGGGCACTCCCGAGGAGTTCTGGGAGCTGCTCAACGCGGGCGGTGACGCGGTGGGCGGGTTCCCGACCGACCGCGGCTGGGACCTGGAGGGCTTCTACGACCCGGAGCGCGGGAACGCCGGGACCTCGTACACCCAGTCGGGCGCGTTCCTGCGGAACGCGGCGGAGTTCGACGCCGGGTTCTTCGGGATCAGCCCGCGCGAGGCGCTGGCGATGGACCCGCAGCAGCGGCAGCTGCTGGAGACGTCCTGGGAGGCGCTGGAGCGGGCGGGCATCGACCCGGCCTCGCTGCGCGGATCCGCGACCGGTGTGTTCGCCGGCGGCTTCGCCTCGGGTTACGGCTTCGGTGTGACGCTGGCGAGCCAGGGTGACTCCGGTGCCGAGGGCCACGTGATGACCGGGAACGCGACGAGCGTGCTCTCCGGCCGGGTGTCGTACGTGCTGGGCCTGGAGGGCCCGGCGGTGACGGTGGACACCGCGTGCTCGTCCTCGCTGGTGGCGCTGCACCTGGCCGCCCAGGCCGTGCGCTCCGGCGAGTGCTCGCTCGCGCTCGCCGGCGGTGTCACCGTGATGGCGACGCCGGGCACGTTCATCGACTTCTCGCGCCAGCAGGGCCTGGCGGCCGACGGCCGGTGCCGGGCGTTCTCCGAGGACGCGGACGGCACGGGCTGGGCTGAGGGCGCGGGCGTGGTCGTGGTCGAGCGGCTGTCGGACGCGCGGCGGCTCGGGCACAAGGTGCTGGCGGTGCTGCGTGGTTCGGCGGTCAACCAGGACGGTGCGTCCAACGGTCTGACGGCGCCCAACGGTCCGTCGCAGCAGCGGGTGATCCGTGCG
>NZ_JAFLNG010000832.1 GCF_017427025.1 Streptomyces sp. FH025 | reverse complement strand
TCCCTCTTCGGGTTGCGGGTGCCGCACGTGGGACAGGTCCAGACGTCGAAGGTGCTCATGGCCGGCCGCCCGGGCGCGACCGGTATGCCCTTGCGCGCTCCCGGCGCCGTGACCGGGCCGCGCGAGTACGTCGCGACTGCATGCTCCCAGCATGGCCCCGCCAGGGCCGGGAACGGACCGCTGATTCACGATCCGCTGCACGACCGTGACATACCGTCAGGTAGGGAAGGGCGGTCGGCCTCGGGTCCATCGGCGCCTCCGGTCCTCACGTGCGCGTCGCGTACGCGTCGGAAGCGACCGTGGCAGGAGTGAGGGGAAGGTGGGCTGTGAAGCGAGACCAAACCACCCGAAGGAGGGAAGGGCGCCGGTCGGCGAGCTGGCACGACGGATCCTTCCGTTCTTCTTCTCGCAACTTCTCGCAGTTTTCGCAGTTCTCGCGGCTTCTCGCGTCGCTGGAGCGAGGAGCCCGCTCCGGCCACCGGCCGGGGGTGCACGGAGCCGGAGCGGGTGTGTGGCCCTCGTTGACGGCTTCCTCGGCACGGGGGTCGCCGAGGAAGCCGTCAACGAGGAGTTCGGTGGTGGCGAGGCCGCCGGCGGGGGAGAACGCCGGCGGGGCCGGCGGCGACGAGGCCGCGCTCAGCCCGTCTTGACGGTGATGTCGCCGATGTCCGTCCCCAGGTCCAGCTTGTACTTGCCGTTGGGGTCGTTCTGGACGCCGATGTGCTTCTCGCCGATGTCCGTCCCGGCGCTCACGCGGTAGGAACCGGCCGGGACGGTGACGTGGATCTCGCCGTTGGAGGTCTTCGCCTTGATGTCCTGGGCCTTGCCGGGGGTGAGCTTGATCCCGCCGTTGTCGGTCTTGGCCTGGATCCGGTCGCCCTTGAGCGAAGTGCCCTTGATCTCACCGTTGTTGGTGCGCACGTCGACCGACCCGGAGGCCTGGTCGACCGTGATGTCACCGGAGTCGGTGTGCACCGAGACCTCGCCGACCTGCGAGAGGTTGATCCCGCCGGCGGAGGTGCCGCCGCTGATCGGCAGGCCCGCGGGTAGTTCGACGGTGTAGTCCACCGAGCAGTTGCGCCCGCAGCCCCCCAGCACCAGCACCCCGCCCTCGACCCGGGTGGTGGCGTCGGGCTTGCCGCTGCGGTACGTGATCGCCCGGTGGACGGCGGCGTTCCCGGCGCCCGGCTTGCCGTGGACGGTGACGTCCCCGGAGGAGTTGTCGAGCTTGACCGCGGTGATCTTCTCCGAGACGGTCGAGTCGTCGCTGAACTTGGTTCCGACCGGGTCACAGGCTGTGAGCGCCCCGGCGGCGAGTCCGGCGACCACGACTGCCCCGGCGAAGCGGCGGTAGTGGACCATGGTGTTTCATCCCCCCCAAATCATGCGTGTCTCTCGCGTGATGGCCCCGTCTGACCGCCCCTGTCCGGGGCCGTCGCGACGACAGTAGCCCGGCGCGGTGGCCCGGGTCGGTGGTAAAAACCCCCCAATCCGCGACGTTCCGTTCCGGCTCGTCGTGCCCCCGCGCCCGTCCCGGCGCAGGATGGAAACGGCAGGCGGTGCCGCCGTGCGCGGATGTGGCGCGGCGGGCCGTCGGCGGAGCGGGAGACGGGAGGCCGAGGGCCATGGGGATCGCAATGGCGGACATCCGCGAGTGGCGCGGCCAGGCCGTGCTCGACGAGAAGGGCCACCGGATCGGCACGCTGGAGTCGGTCTACGTCGAGACGTCCACCGACGAGCCGTTCTTCGCCACCGTCACGATCGGCATGGTGACCAAGCGCCGCCTGGCCTTCGTCCCGCTGGCCGGCGCGGTGGCCGGGCCGGCCTACCTGCGGGTGGCGTACCCGAGGTACAAGGTCAAGCAGGCCCCGTCGATCGGCACCGACGACGTGCTGCCGGCCACGGACGAACCCGGGGTGTTCGGGTACTACGAGCTGCCGTACGCGACCGGCGCCGGGGGAGAGCGGCGTCTGGCCCGCCGCTGACCCTGCCGACCGGCACGAACGGTCGGATCGCCGGAGCCCGCGCGCCGTGTCGACCCTCACATGGCCCGCCCGGGAATGAATACCCCGCCGGGTACACTTGTCCATCGACAGTCGATGTGAAAGGCGGCCCGGACATGCAGGTGGACGAGGAGGCGGTCGGCGCGGTCCTGAACCGACTGCGTCGTGCCCAGGGCCAGTTGGCCGGGGTGATCGCGATGATCGAGGCGGGTCGGGACTGCAAGGACGTGGTCACCCAGCTCGCCGCCGTCTCGCGTGCCCTGGACCGGGCGGGGTTCAAGATCGTCGCGAGCGGGATGCGCCAGTGCATGGCCGCCGCCGACGAGGGCGGCGCGCCGATGAGCGAGGCCGAGCTGGAGAAGCTGTTCCTCGCCCTGGCCTGACCGGACGCACGGCCCGAGCGGGCGTACGACCTGCTCGGACGAGTGCCCGACGGCCCCGGAGGGCCGCGACGGATCGCCCGTCGCGGCCCTCTCCGCACGTCCGGCCCGAGCCGCCACGCCGCCGCGGAGTTCCCGAACCGCCCGATGCGCCGTCATGTGTCGTTCACGCAGCGGTCGCCGGCCTTCGGATGAATGAGGGCCGCCCACAGTTGTACAGCCAACTGTGCGCGCCCCCTTCCCCGCCTCCGTGACCAGCCGAGCGCGGCCCCGGAGCCGTCCCCCGGCGGACCGGGCCCGCCGCCGGCGGACAGGACAACCGTGGCCGCAGGCAGCGCCCTGACCCTGACCTCATCCTCCAGCCCCTCCGAGGGCGACCGGCTCACCTTCCACTGGACCACCGACGCCCCCGACGCCAAGAACTGGGTCGGCATCTACGACGGCGGCCGCCAGCCCGGCAACGGCGGCTCGCTGCTCTGGAAGTACACCCCCGGCACCTCCGGCGACGTCCAGCTCGACACCTCCGCGCTGACCGGCGGCCCGTACACCGCCTACCTGCTCGCCAAGGACGGCTACG
>NZ_JAFLNG010000831.1 GCF_017427025.1 Streptomyces sp. FH025 | reverse complement strand
ACGTCTCCACCGCGCCCGCCGTCCTCGATGTCCATCCCCCGAAGCCTCCTCGTCACCCGGTCGGCAGCCCTGCTCGCCACCCGGTTCGTCACCTGGGCGGACACCGTACACAAGTGCCCCATTCGCACCTTCGCCCAGATCACGATCGGAACTCGATATCGGTTCCGAATGGCCGACGGAAGAGGGGGGAGCGAATTCCGAGCGATCGGTCCCGTACGATCCTCGCAATCCCCGGCAGCCCGTTCGACAACGGCTGCCGCCCGGGGAAGGTTCAGATCGACACGGCTTCGGGGGAGTAGACCACGTGACCGTCACCGAGAGCACCCGACTCACGGACAGCGGCCGACCACCCGTCTCCCGCCGCCGCAACCGTCGCGACCCGGCCGCCCGCAACCGCTGGGGCCTGCTCCCCCAACCGCCGGACAACACCGAGAAGTACCTGTACGCGCGCACCCACCTGTGGGTGCTGACGTGCTTCTCCCTCATCAGCTTCGTCTGCATGGTGGCCAGCGAGATCGGCCTGCTGAGGGCGACGCCCTGGTTCTTCGTGTTCGTCCCGCCGCTCGCCTTCACCATCGTCTACTACCTGATATCCCGGTGGGTGCACGGCTTCAACGAGACCTTCGACATCGCGGCGCACCGCGCCCTGGTCAAGTCCTGGCAGCCGGAGCACTATCCGACCGTCGACGTGTTCCTCCCCGTCGCCGGCGAGCCGATCGAGGTCCTGCACAACACCTGGACACACGTCGCCCGGCTGCGCGACCAGTACCCCGGCGACGTCACCCCGTACGTCCTCGACGACAGCAACAGCCCGCAACTCGCGCAGATGGCCGTCGACTTCGGGTTCGTCTACGGCACCCGCGACAAGCTCGGCTGGTTCAAGAAGGCCGGCAACCTCCAGTTCGGCTTCCGCAACTCCGACAGCGACTACATCCTCATCCTGGACGCCGACTTCGCGCCACGGCCGGACCTGCTGAACGAGACGCTCCCCTACATGGAGGCCGACCCGCGCCTCGGCATCGTCCAGTCCCCGCAGTTCTTCCGCATCCTGGACTCGCAGAACTGGATCGAGCGCGGCGCCGGCGCCGTCCAGGAGCTGTTCTACCGGACGGTCCAGGTCTCCCGGCAGCGCAACGACGGCGCCATCTGCGTCGGCAGCTGCGCGGTCTACCGGCGCGCCGCGCTGGAGGAGAACGGCGGCACCACGCTGATCGGCCACTCCGAGGACGTGCACACCGGCTTCGACCTGCGCCGCCTCGGCTGGGACCTCCAGTACATACCCGTCGCCCTGGCCACCGGCGTCTGCCCCGACAACGTCGGCGGCTTCTTCAACCAGCAGTACCGCTGGTGCACCGGCTCGATGAGCCTGCTCGGCAGCAAGAAGTTCTGGCAGACCAAACTGCGGCCCATCACCCGCGCCTGCTACCTGTCCGGGTTCTTCTACTACATCCACACGGCGCTGTTCACCATCGTCTCGCCGCTCATCCCGATCGTCCTGCTGCTCACCCGGCCCGACCTCGTCCGCTGGGAGAACAGCGCGCTCGTCCTGCCCGGCCTGATCTACGCGACCGTCATCTTCCCGCTCTGGCACCGCAACCCCTACCGGCTGGAGGCCTGGGCCGCCCGCATGATGTACGGCTGGGCGCACGTCTTCGCCATCTGGGACATCGTGCGCGGCAGCCGGATGGCCTGGCAGCCCACCGGCTCCAGCGGCGCCAAGAAGAACAAGACCCGCAGGTTCTGGCTCGGCGTCATCATCTGGGGCGGCGGCACCGCCCTGCTGTGGGTGTTCCTGAGCATCTGGCGGATGCTCACCATGGGGCCGCTGAACTTCGCCCTCGTCCTCGCCTCCGGCCTGTTCTACGCCACCATCGTCGGCCGGGTCCTCGTCCAGCCGCGCCCCACGGAAGCCGTGTGATCCCCACCATGACCGCCCACCCCGGACGGGCCGGCCGGCTCCGTCGCCGGCTGGCGCTCCCACTGCTGACCGCCACCCTGCTGCTCACCGCCGCCTGCGGCCCCGAGGACCCGGGCTTCGCCCTTCAGGAGGACCTCGCCCAGCCCGCGCCCACCGGGACCGCCGTCGCCACTGGTGCCGGTGCCGCCGGTGCCGCCGCCGCGAGCGCCCCCGCCCAGCCCAAGGCACTGCCCACCGGCGTGCCCTACGACGTCACCCCGCTGCTCAAGCCGAGCCACAAGTACCTCGGCGCCGCCCTGCCCGGCGTGCCCGCCTCGATGGACGCCCTGTCCGCCTACAGCGCCGCCATCGGCAAGCAGCCCAACGTGCTGGAGTTCTACTCCCACTGGAAGGGCGGCTTCGACACCGCCGGCGTGCGCCGGATCTACGACGCCGGGGCACTGCCCTACATGGCCTGGGAGCCGTACGACCACTCGCTGGCCTCCATCGCGGCCGGTGACACCGACGACTACGTCAAGGGCATCGCCCAGGCCGTCGCCAAGCTCGACCTGCCGATCGCCGTCAGCATCGCCCACGAGATGAACGGCGACTGGTACCCGTGGGGCCGTCAGGCCGCCAGCCCCCAGGACTTCGTGGGCGCCTGGCGGCGCGTGCACGACATCTTCGACAAGGCCGGCGCCACCAACGTGATCTGGGTCTGGAGCCCCAACATCACCGACCCGGCGCCCAACACCCGCCTCGCGCCGTACTACCCCGGCGACACCTACGTCGACTGGGCCGGCATGACCGGCTACTTCACCCGCAGCGGCCCGAAGACCTTCGACACCCTGTACGGCCCGACCATGACCGAGATCCGCACCTTCAGCAAGAAGCCCTTCTTCATCAGCGAGACCGCCTCCGAGCAGGGCAAGCGCCAACGCGCGGACATCGACCAGCTGTTCTCCGGGCTGGAGGCGCACGACGACATCGTCGGCTTCGTCTGGTTCAACATCGTCAAGCGGGCGGACTGGCGCGTCGAGGCCGTCCCGGACACCCTCGCCGC
>NZ_JAFLNG010000830.1 GCF_017427025.1 Streptomyces sp. FH025 | reverse complement strand
AGGGCCAAGGGCCGTACCAGGCCGGCCAGTCGGGCCCGACTGGCCAGCTGCCCTACCGGCCCCAGCCGCCGCACCAGCCCCAACTACCCACCGCCTAGCACGGAATGGCTGAGGATCAGCCGACCACCCGGTAGTGGGTGGTGAGCCGGCCGTCGCCGTCCAGGACGTGGAAGGCGAGCATCGGCGGGTGGTCGAAGGAGATGCCGGGCCCGCCCTCGCAGGGCAGGGTGATGGTGGAGACCACGCCGGGCGCGACCAGCAGCGGCAGGCCGGCGAAGGTGGTCGCCGCCGGAGTGTGGGAATGGCCGCAGAGCAGCGCGGCGACCCGGGGGTGGCGGCGCAGCACCCGTGCCAGCCGCGCCTCGCCGAACTGGCGGATCCCGTCGACGGTCGGGATGTGCAGCTCGGCCGGCGGGTGGTGGAAGGCCACCAGGGCGGGCAACTCGGTGCGGCCGTCGGCGAGCTGGGCGTCCAGCCAGTCCAGGGTCCGATCGTCCAGCAGGCCGTCGTGCCGGCCGGGGATGGACGAGTCGAGCATCAGCACGTCGGCGCCGGGCAGCCGGTGCAGCCGGTTCACCGGCTCCTCCCCCGGCTCCTCGCCCAGCAGCACCTCCCAGTACGGCGCCCGGCGGTCGTGGTTGCCGGGGCAGATGAGCACCGGGTGCCGGGAGTCCAGCACCTCGGCGACCTGCCGGTACTCCTCGGGCAGTCCGTGGTCGGCGAGGTCGCCGGTGACCAGCACGGCGTCCAGCGGGCCGAGCAGGGCGTCGAGGTACGCCATCACCTGCTCGGCCCGCTTCCGGGCACGCTCGCCGCCGTCCTGGTTGCGGTCCTGACCGAGGTGTATGTCACTGAGGTGCGCGATCGTCAGCATGGTGATCACGCTAATCAGTTCAGGACTGCGCGGGAACCTCCGCAGGCCGCTTGAACATCCGGGTGGCGGTGATCTCACCGTGGATGGCCGGGCCGTCCGGGTCCTGCGGCGCGGGCAGGCCCGGGCGCAGGTGCTCCTCCACCGAGATGTACTTGAGGCCGGCCCGCAGGTCGGCGTCGTTGCGCAGGCGGATCACCAGCGGGAACTCGGCGAGCGCGGTGGTGTCGAACAGGCCGGTGGTGTAGATGAGCTGGACGCCGAGCGCGTCGGCCACCGCGCGCTGGAGCTCCAGCAGGTAGGTGGCGTTGGCGCGGCCGATCGGGTTGTCGAGGAACAGCGTGCCGGCGTGCCGCAGTTGGGACTGGCCGCGGTCGTTGGCGCGCAGCGCGGCCATCGTGCAGTAGAGCGCGATGGCCGCGGTGAGCAGCTGGCCGCCGGAGAAGACGTCGGACATCTGGCCGACGCTGACCCGCTCGGCGCGCAGCACCGCGTCGGGCTTGAGGATCTCGACGCTGACGCCCTTGGGGCCGATCGCGGCGGCGACCCCGCGCAGCAGCAGGGACATGCCGTCGCGGCGCAGGTCGCTGTTCTTCTTGACGGCGGCGCGGGTGGCCTCGTCGATGACCTCGCCGAGGCGCTCGACCAGGGTGGCGTGGTCCGGGTCCTCGAAGCGGATCCGCAGGAACTCCTGGCCGGACCACTCCCCCAGGCCCTCGGGCAGCCGGGACAGCCGCTGGGCGGCGCGCAGGGTGGTGAGCGAGGACTCGACCAGGCCGCGCAGCCGGTCCACGATCGAGCCGCGGTTCCTCTCCAGCTGGGCGAGTTCGTCGGTGAGCACCCGCAGCCGGGGCGCGAAGGCGGCGGCCCAGGCGGCGGCGTGCTCGGGCAGCGCGGAGGCGGGCAGTTCGCGGATCTGCTGGCGGGCGGGGGTGCGGACGGCCTCGTAGCGGGCCGCGTTGGCGTGCCGGACCAGTGCGTCGGAGGCGTCGCGGACGGCGAGTTCGGCGGAGGACAGCTCTCCGGCAGCCGTACGCAGGCCCCGGCGGGCGTCGGTGGCGGCGTTGCGGGCCTCGGGCAGCGAGCCGAGGTAGGGCTCGACCGGCTGGCCGTCGTCCTCCTGCTGTTCGCGCAGGCCGTCGCGCAGCTGGCCGGCCAGTTCGTCGAAGTCGGCGGCGGCGGACTGCGCGGTGTCGAAGGTGCGCTGGAGGTCGGCGTGCGCGGTGCGGGCCGCGTCCACGGCCTCGCGGCATTCGGCGAGGCGGCTGGTGGCGGTGCGCAGCAGGGTCTGGGCGTGCTCGGGGTCGGTGGGGACGAGCTCCTCGGGCAGTTCGGTGTGCGCCTCGCCGTCGGCGGGGGCTGAGCGTTCGGCCTCGCCGCGCAGGCGGCCGAGCTGTTCGGTGGCGGCGGTGGAGCGGGCCTCGATCGTGGCGACGAGTTCCTCGGCGCGGGCGGCGGCGGCCTGGCGGGCCGGGCCGTCGGCGCCGTCCGGGCTGCCGAGCAGTTCCTCGGCGCGGGTGCGGACCTTGTTGGTGAGGCGGTCGAGTTCGGCCGCGGCGGCGGCCTCGTCGCCCTCGGCGCGGGCCTGCTCGGCGCGCAGGTCGGCGCCGACACCGACCTTCTCGTACAGCTGGGAGGCGGCGCGGTAGGCCTCGCGCAGGGCGGGCAGCGCGGCGGGCGCGGTCTGCTCGGCGGGCTCGTCGGCCTGTTCGGCGGCGGGGATCTCGGCCCGCTCGGCGCGCAGGGCGCGACCGGTGCGGCGGGCGTCGTCGGCGGCGCGCTGGGCGGCGCGGCGGTCCTCGTCGCAGGTGCGGGCGCGTTCGGCGCAGACGGCCTGGCGGCGGTCGCACTCGGCGGCGTCCTCGGCGAGTTCGCGCTGGCGGCGGGCCCAGTTGGCGCGCTCGCGCAGCCGGAAGGCGAGGCCGGAGAGGGCGTCGGCGCGGCGGCGGGCGCGCTGGGCGGCCTCGCGGTGCTCCTCGTGGGCGGAGGCGGCGGCCGCGTGGTCGGTCTCGGCCTCGTCGTGATCGGCGCGCAGGGTGGCCAGGGCGGCGGCGGCCTGCTCGGCGTGCTCGCGGGCGGCCTCGGCGGCGGCGGC
>NZ_JAFLNG010000083.1 GCF_017427025.1 Streptomyces sp. FH025 | reverse complement strand
AGCGCCACCCCCAGCCCCGACCTGCTCACTCCGGACAACGCCGTGATGCTGTTCGTGGACCACCAGCCGCAGATGTTCTTCGGCACCGGCAGCGGCGACCGCGTCGCGATCATCAACGCCACCGTCGGCCTCGCCAAGGCCGCCCGGGCCTTCGAGGTGCCGACCGTCCTGACCACCGTCGCCGCCGAGTCCTTCTCCGGCCCGCTCCTGCCGCAGCTGGCGGCGGTCTTCCCCAAGGCCGAGATCCTCGACCGCACCTCGATGAACGCCTGGGAGGACGAGGCGGTCGTCGAGGCGGTCAAGGCCACCGGCCGCGGCAAGGTCGTCATAGCCGGCCTGTGGACCGAGGTCTGCCTGGTCCTGCCCGTCCTGTCCATGATCGACCAGGGCTACGAGGTCTACGTCGTCACCGACGCCTCCGGCGGCGTCTCCCCGAAGGCCCACGAGCACGCCATCCAGCGGATGACGCAGGCCGGCGCGGTGCCGGTCACCTGGCTCCAGGTGCTGCTGGAGCTCCAGCGCGACTGGGCCCGGACGGAGACCTACGGCGTCGTCACCGACATCGTCAAGGAGCACGCCGGTGCGTACGGCCTGGGCGTCGTCTACGCGCACAGCATGATCGGCGAGCACGCCGCGGGCTGAGTCGGCACCGCACCAGAAGCACAGGGACCAGGAACAGGAACAGGACACGATGGATACCGGACTGCTGATCCTCCGCGTGGTGGTGGGCCTGCTCATCGCCGGGCACGGGATACAGAAGGTGAGCTACCGCCTAGGGGGCAACGGCCTCGTCGGCGGGACGGAGGAGTTCCGGCACGACGGGTTCCGCGGCGGGACGCTCACCGCGCTCGCCGCGGGCGCCGGACAGATCGGTGCGGGCCTGTTCCTGGCCCTGGGCGCGCTCACCCCGCCGGCGGCCATGGTCGCCATGGGGGTGATGACGGTCGCCATGACCGTCAAACTGCCGCACGGGCTCTGGGTGCAGAACGACGGCTACGAGTACCCGTTGGTGCTGGTCGTCACCGCGGGGGCCCTCGCCCTCACCGGCCCGGGCCGGTGGTCCGTCGACCACGCCGTCGGCCTGACCGCCTGGCCGCTCTGGCTGTCGGCCGCGGCCGTCGTGCTCGGCCCGGTGAGCGGGCTGCTCACCCGCGTGGTGCTGCACCGTCCGTCGACGCCCGGAAAGGCTGCGGCCGTTGCGCGCCCTGCTGACTGACGCCCTGCGCACCCTCGCCCCGCCGCGCACCGACCGGCACGGGCCGCTGCCGCCGCTGATGCTCCTGCTGACGGTGGCGACCGGGGTGGTCGACGCCGTGAGCTACCTCGGTCTCGGGCACGTCTTCGTCGCCAACATGACCGGCAACGTGGTCTTCCTCGGGTTCGCCCTGGCGGGGGCCCCGGGGCTGTCGGCCGTGAACTCGCTGGTCTCGCTCGCGGCCTTCCTGGCCGGCGCGCTCGTCGGCGGACGGCTCGGCAGCCGGACGGCCCACCGCGGGCGCCTGCTGGCCATCGCGACCGGCCTCCAGACCGCCCTGACCATCGGCGCCGCCGTCACCGCCGCGCTCGCGGACGGCGGCGCCGACTACGCCCTGATCGTCCTGCTGGGCCTGGGCATGGGCCTCCAGAACGCGGTGGCCCGGCGGATCGCCGTGCCCGACCTGACCACCACCGTGCTCACCCTCACCCTGACCGGCATCGCCGCCGACTCGACGGCGGCCGGGGGCGCGGCGCCGCGCCCGGGGCGCCGGATCCTCTCCGCGCTGGCCATGCTGCTCGGCGGCCTCGCCGGCGCGGCGCTGGTCCTGCACGGGCAGCTCGCCACCGCCCTCGCCCTGGCCGCCCTGCTGCTCCTGGCCACGGCGCTGGCCGCCCACCGGGTCTCGGCTCCCGACGCCCACTGGGCTCCGCCGACGACCTGAGCGCCCCACCGCACCGTCACGTTCCCCGGAACGACAGTCAGAACGACAGATCAGACCGACAGGAGGTCCCCCATGATGCGACGCTTCGCCCGACGCCTCGTCCCGCTCGCCGCGGCGATCGCCGCGCTGACGGCCGTACCCGCCGCCTCGGCGGCCCAGCCCGCACCGGCCGCTCGCCACACGTTCGCCGTCGGCCCGCAGTACGACTCCACCCACGTGTACGTCGAACCGGGCACCGAGCAGGCCTTCGCGGCCAGTTGGGTCGCCACCTTCGGCGGCAGCACGATCGGGCCGAACGCCACCCAGGTGACGCCCACCCCCAGCCGGACGCTCTCCGAGCTGGTGGTCTCCCCGGTCGGCACGCTCTCGGTGTTCGACTACACCACGCCCGTCCCGTACCCGTTCGGCACCGAGCGCACCGGCTGGCTGGTCACCGACCTCGACCAGGCCGTCCGCGCCGCCCGCGCCGACGGAGCGGCCGTCACCGTGGCGCCGTTCGCCGACCCGATCGGCCGGGACGCCGTCATCCAGTTCCCCGGCGGCATCAACGCCCAGCTCTACGTGCACACCACCCCGCCCTCCTACCCCGAGCTGGCCAGCGTCCCGGAGAACCGGCTCTACCTGTCCCCGGACTCGGTCGGCGCCTTCCTGAACAGCTACCTCGCCTTCACCAAGGGCCGCATCGTCTCCGACGACCGACGGGCCGACGGCGCCGCGATCGGACTGCCCGGGACCACCTACCGGCTGCTGCGCCTCACCTCCGGCTTCGGCACCACCACCGTCGCCGTGACGGACGGCCACCTGCCGTACCCGTTCGGCCGGGAGCTCACCGGCTACGGCGTCGCCGACCTCGGCGCCACCCTGGAACGGGCGACGGCCGCAGGCGCGTCGGTGCTGTGGGGGCCGGTCACCACGGGCGGCCGGACCAGCGCGATGGTGCGGTTCCCCGGCGGCTACGTCGCGGAGCTGCACACCGACCGCTGAGTGGCGGTCACACCGCGATGCCGCTGCCGGGTGGGGGAACGACCCCGCCCGGCAGCGGCGCGTTCGCCGTGGTGGCGGCCGTCCGGACGCAGGCCTGCCACTCGCGCGGGGAGAGCCCGTAGGCGGCCCGGAACGCCCGGCTGAGGTGACTGGCGCTCACGAAGCCCCACCGGGCGGCGACCGCCGCCACGGTCGTCCGGCCCTCCGCCGAGCGGGCCAGGTCACGGCGGCACGCGTCCAGCCTCTGGCGCTGGATCCAGCGGGCCACCGTCACCTCCTCGAAGCGGAAGAGCTTGTGCAGGTACCGCACGGACATGTGGTGGGCGGCCGCGATGCGCTCCGGTGTGAGGTCCGGGTCACCCAGGTGGCGCAAGATGTGCTCCTTCACCCGGGCCAGGGTGGCCAGGGCCACCTCGGGCGCGTCCGGTACGGACCGGCCGCGGCGTTCGTGCGCGAGCACCGCGAGCAGGTCGAGCGCCGTGGCGGCGAGCCAGGAGGCCAGCTGCGGCTCCATGGCGTCGGCCGACCGGGAGAGGCACTCCAGATAGGCGGCCACCAGGCGGGCGGTGTCGTCGCGGGTGTCGAAGGCCGTCGCGGTGAGCACCCGCAGGTCCTCCTCGGTGAGCCCCACGGCCGAGCGCGGCCAGTGGAAGGCCGTGAAGACGAAGGGCTCCGGCAGCTCCTTGGCGAACGGCCGCCCGGCGTCGGAGATCGCGAAGGCGCCCGGGCGCAGTTCCACCTGACGGCCGTCCTGGAGGAGCCGGGCGGTGCCGCGGTGGTGCAGCGCCAGGGTGAGGTGGTCCTCCCCGCCCCGGGCGATCAGGCCCGCGCTGCGCTCGACCCGCTGCGGGCCGGCCTGGACCAGGGAGACCTGTACGGCGCCCAGCCGGTGGCTGGTGATCGTCGCGGGGGCGGGAGCGTCCTCGCACAGGGCGACGTCGAGCGGGATGAAGGTGCGGGAGACGGCCTCGTGCCAGTACTCGGCGCGGTCGGTGGGCGGCACCCCTGCGGTGTCGAGAACGACGGACATCGGTGCTCCTCCTCGGTGGTCGGTCGGGGCCCACCTGCTCGCCGGCTCAGCTGCTCAGCTGCTCAGCTGCTCCGTTGCTCCGCTGCTCACCAGAACCGGCTGTGCAGGGCGACGTGCACGGTGTCGACGGCCTGGATCAGCGCGGCGCGGGCGGTGCCGGTGGGGCGGAGCGCGTCGAGCAGCAGGAAGCCGTGCACGGCGCCCTGGTAGCGCGTCGCCACCACCGGCACGCCCGCCGCGCGGAGCCTGGCCGCGTAGGCCTCGCCCTCGTCCCGCAGGACGTCGGCCTCGGCGGTGACGACGAGGGCCGGGGGAAGCCCGGTGAGCTGGTCCAGGGAGGCGCGCAGGGGCGCGGCGGTGGCCTCGCCCCTGCGCTGCGGCTCGGGCAGGTAGTCGTCCCAGAACCGGCGCATGTGGTCGCGGTGCAGGAAGTACCCCGTCGCGAACCGGTGGTAGGAGGGGGTGTCGAAGTCGGCGTCGGTCACCGGGCAGAGCAGCACCTGATGGACGAGCGGCACGTCACCGCGCCGGCGGGCCAGCAGGGTCAGCGCCGCCACCAGGTTGGCCCCCGCGGAGTCGCCGACGGCGGCCATCCGCCGCCCCTCCAGTCCGAGCTCGTGGCCGTGCGCGTGGATCCAGCGGGCGACCGCGTAGCACTGTTCGACGGCCACCGGGTAGCGCGCCTCGGGGGCCCGGTCGTAGTCGACGTACACCACGGCGGCGTCGGTGCCCAGGGCGAAGTCCCGGACCATCCGGCCGTAGCAGGCGGCGTCACCGAGCGACCAGCCGAGGCCGGACAGGAACAGCACCACGGGGCTCGGCTCGGCGGCGCCCACGGGTCTGGTCACCTGGACGCGCACCCGCCCGGTCGGGCCGCAGGGCAGGGTGAGCCACTCCATGGTGACGCCGTACGGGTCATCCGGGTCATCACCGCCCGGCGCGTCGTTCGGTGGCTCTCCGGGGGCGAGGAAGGAGAGATCCGGCAGCTCCGTCGCGGGCCGGCCGGCCCGGGTGTCCAGGAACTCCTGGAGCACCCGGTCGAGCACCGGGCGCCGCTCGGGCACGGGGGTGGGGTCGGACAACTCTCTGCTCCTGGCTTCGGTCGGAACGGCGCGGTGGCGCCCGGCACACCGCTCGACCGTACTGGTGGGTCGGCGGTGGCACTGGCCCGGCCGTGCACGGATCGCGGCCGTTCGGCGGGCTGGTGGCCGGCGGTCGGCGGGTGGCCGGTCGGTCGGACGGCCCGTCAGCCGGGGTCGTCCGGTTCGAGCGCGCGCCACTCGCGTGGCGAGACGCCGTAGGCGGCCCGGAAGCTCCGGCTGAAGTGCGCCGGGTTGACGAAGCCCCACCGCTGGGCGACGGCCGACACGGTCGGGACGGTACGGCCGCGACGGCCGAGCTCGCGGGCGCAGGCCTCCAGACGGCGCTGCTGGATGAGCCGGCTCACCGTCACCCCCTCGTGTTCGAATAGCCGGTGCAGGTACCGCACCGAGATGTGGTGGGCCCGCGCGATCCGCTCGGGCGTCAGCTCCGGGTCGCCCAACCGGTGGTCGATGTACTCCCGCACCCGCCGGACGAGGCCCCCGTGCGGGTCGTCCGGCTCGTCCGCCGTCCGCCCGTCCGCCAGTTGGACGACCAGCGCGCTCACCAGGTCGGCGACGTTGCCGGCCAACCGGTCGCCGACCGCTGCGGGGAGCGAGTCCGCGGACGCGGCCAGGACGCCGAGGAAGGGCGCGAGCACCGGCCCGCAGCCGTCCATGGCGCCGACGGCGGCCCCGGCCGCGTGCCGCAGGTCGCGCTCCGGCACGCCCAGCAGCCGGCGCGGCAGGTGGAACAGGTGGGTGCGGAAGCGCTCCGGGTAGTCGACGGCGTACGGCCGTGCCGTGTCGTACAGCACCAGCCCGCCCGGTAGCACCTCAGCCCGGCGCCCGTCCTGCTCCAGCACGGCGCGGCCCGACACCTGCAGCCCCACCCCGACCTGCGGCTCGGCGCCCGGGGCCCGCGCGATCAGGTCGGCCGTACGGGAGAGGCGGGCGGCGTCCGCCTCCAGGGTGGAGATCCGTACGTACCCGAGTCGGTGCGACTCCACGAGCCCGTCGAACGGCCGCCCGGTGAGCGGAAGGACCTCCACCGGCACCAGTGTGCGCGACACCGCTCCGCTCCAGAACGCCGCCTTCTCCTCGTCCACGACCGACGCGGTCGTCACCCGCACGCCCATCTGACCGCCCTTCCGCCGAAGTCCTGCGATCCCACCCTGGACTTCGGCGGCGGCGGCCCGTTAGGTCATCTGACTGTCGTATTAAAGAAGGGGTGTTCCGGCTTAAAGAGGGGGTGTTCCGGCACGTCAGCCGTGGTCGAGGGCGTGGGCGAGCGCGGCCCGCGAGGTGATGCCGAGCTTGGGGAAGATCTTGTAGAGGTGGGCCGCGACGGTTCGGGGCGACAGCTGGAGCTGGCGGCCGATCTCCTTGTTGGTCAGCCCCGTCGCGGCGAGCCTGGCGATGCGCAGTTCCTGCCCGGTGAGGCCGGCGGGCCGGGCGGCCGGTCCGCCCGGCGGCGGCGCCACGGGGTCTCCGGCGGCCCGCAGTTCCGCCTCGCACTGGCGGGCCCAGGGGTCCGCCTGGAGGCGGCGGAACACGTGGTGGGCCGCGCGCAGCGCCTCCCGGGCCCCGGGCCGGTGGCGTCGGCGCAGCCACGCGCCGTGGGCGAGCCGCAGCCGGGCGAGGTCGAACACCCACCGCTCGGCGCCCGGGACGGCGTAGGCGGCGCGGTAGGCCGCGTCGACCTCGTCGTCGGCGGCCGACGCGGTGGCGGCGACGGCGGCGGCGGCCGCGAGCAGGAAGGCGTGGCGGCCGGATATCTCCGCGGTCCGCGCGGAGCGCGCCGCGTCCAGGTGGGCCCGGGCCTCCTCCTGGCGGCCGGTGTGCACGGCGGCCGTCACCAGGTCGAGGACCAGGGCGTGGTGCCAGGGCGGGCCGCTGGGCAGGTGTCCGGGCGGGGTGAGGTCGCAGAAGTGCGCGTAGGCCTCCTCGTAGCGCCGGTGGGCGAGCGCGGCCAGGCCGCGCAGGTGGGTCAGGCGGTCGAGGACGTAGCGCATCCGGGCCCGGGTGGCGGCCGGCCGGACGGCCTGTTCGACCTCCCGCAGTCCGGCCTCGTCGCCCCGGCCGGCCAGGAAGTGGGCGTAGTACTGACGGAACATCAGTGCGTTGGTGTGGTAGCCGAGCTCGTCGGCGATCTCGGCCTCGCGCAGGCAGACCGCCGAGCGGTCCCAGTGCCCGAACAGGAAGTCCTGGTGGCACTTGGCCTTCGCCACCGAGCCCTGGGTGGCGTAGCCGTGCAGCCCGGTGAAGCTCCGCCACAGGTCGCCCTCGGGGCAGTCGAGCGCCGAGGCGGTCCACAGCAGGAGCCAGGCCGCGCCGGCCCCCTGTTCCTCGGTCATGGCCTCGGCGACCGTCCGCAGCGCGTCGGCGGCCTGCGGGCCCGGGTCGGTCCAGGCCCGCAGGCACAGCCGGCCCGCCTCCGAGACGTGCTCCCGGTGCCGTTCCAGGGCGCGCCACGCCCAGGGGTCGTCGGTGTAGCTGGCGGCCAGCAGCAGCTTGAAGTAGGCCTGTTCGACCAGCCCGCCGAAGGTGTCGGCGCCCGGGGCGGTCAGCGCGTCGAGGGCCGCGGGCAGCAGCGCGGCGGAGGACTCGAAGTCGACGTGGTGGCTCTGGTCGGCGTAGACCACCGCGTACGCGAAGAGCGGGGCGACGTCCTGCGGCACCGAACTGGACTTCAACTCCTCCACCAGGGAGGCGGTGTGGCGCAGCTGCCCGCCGCGCGCGGACATGACCGCGGCCCAGGTGAGCCTGCGGACGCGGTCGCAGGAGCTGGGGCTGAGCGCGGCGGCGCGTTCGACCAGGAGTGCCCCCTCCGCGTCGCCGCCCCTGCGGGCGAGCTCGCGGCCGGCCTGCTCCAGGCGGTGCGCGAGGTCCTCGTCGGGCAGCAGCGCGGCGGACGCCTCGTGGACCAGCCGTCGGGGGTCGTCGGGCGCGAGGGCTTCGGACAGGGCCCGGTGCGCCTCGCGGCGCGCGGTGTCGGTGGCCGAGGAGACGACGGCGGTACGGACCAGGGGGTGCCGGAACACCAGCTGCCCGGAGGCGTCGAGCCGGGCCAGGCCGTCCGCTTCTATCCGTTCCAGGATCTCCCGCGCGTTGTCGTCCGCGAGGGCCCGCAGCCACTCGCCGCTGCCGGACTCCGGACCGGTGGCCAGCGCGCCGAGCAGCAGGAGGCGGCCGACCTCGGGCGTCACCGCGCCCAGCCGGTCGGCGAACATCCGCTCCAGCTTCCGCCCCAGCGGCAGCCGTTCGGGCAGTGGAGCGGCCCCGCGCTGCTGGGCGGCCGCGAGTTGGCGCGGCAGTTCCACCAGCGCCAGCGGGTTTCCGTCCGCCTCGGCCAGGACCCGGTCCCGGGCGGGTGCGGCCAGGTCGGGGTAGCGGGCGGCCAGCAGCAGCGCCGCGTCCGTCCGGGGCAGGGCCCGCACGTCGACGGTCTCGGCCGACCACGTCTGGACGGACGGCCCGTCCGGGCGGGTGGCGGCGACGATCACCACCGGCAGTTCGGCGCAGCGCCGGTGCAGGAAGGCGAAGACGGTCGCGCTGGAGGAGTCGATCCAGTGCAGGTCGTCGAGGAGGAGCAGCACCGGGGCGGTCCGCACCGCCTCCTCCAGCAGCACCAGCGCGGCGGCGCCGACGGCGAACCCGCTCGGTGTGCCGGCCCGGACGCCGAGCGCGCTCTCCAGGGCGTCCCGCTGGTGCGCGGACAGGGCGTGGGAGCGTTGGAGCAGCGAGCGGAACGCCTGGTGGAGGGCGCCGAACGCGAGGTCCGTCTCCGCCTCCGCGCCGACCGCCCGCAGGACGGTGAATCCTCGCTCGCGCGCCGCGCGTTCCACCCAGGCCAGCAGCGTGCTCTTTCCGACGCCCGCCTCGCCGCGCAGCACCACCGTGGAGCCGCTCGCGCCGTCCACGGCCTGGACCAGTGCCGCCGTCAGCTGCTCCGTCTCCCGCTGCCGCCCGACCACGACCGGAACCCGCCCGTCCGCCGCCACTCTCTCTCCCCTTCGGGTGTCCGCCCGACCCGCTCTGCGGGCACCCAAGGGTATAGCCCGCCAGAACACCCCGGCACTACGGCGTGTACGGCTCCCGGCGCGCAGCGTGCCCGGGGGCCCGGCGGGGTGGGGCGACCGGCGGTGCGCTGAGGGTCAACTACCGGTGCGCACGCGGTCCACCGCCCCGCACCGCACCGGATTAGTCTCGGCCTCCCTCCCCGTCGGGCCGGGAGCCCGGCGCGATCGTCGCGGGGCACGGAAGCCGGCCGCGACCCCAACCAGACGAAGGCCGGCAGAGCGATGACCGATCTCCACGGCGGGCGACCGCGCAGCACCCCGGACGGCCTGTGGTGCCCCTTCCCGTCCCTGATCAACCCGCACGCCGACCGGGCAAACCGGCAGAGCCTGGCCTGGCTGGCACGCCACCGGCTGCTGGACGGGCAGCCGCACCGGGCGGACCGGATCGCACGCCAGCGCAGCGGCCACCTGGCCGCACGGACCAACCCCGAGGTGCCCGCCGACCTGCTGCACCTGCTGTCGGACTGGTACGTGTGGCTCTTCGCCTTCGACGACGGCTACTGCGAGGACCGTGAACGCGGCAGCCGCCCGGCGGAGTTGGCGCGCACGACCGCCCTGCTGGCCCGGGTGCTCGACACCGGGGCCGCCGAAGGCGCCGAAGCCGATCTGGACGCTCCGGCCCGCCCCTTCGCGGCGGCCCTGCGGGAGTTACGGGAGCGGGTCGCCGCACAGGCCTCGCCGTCGCAGCTGTTCCGCTGGGAGTGTTCGGTCCGCGACTACCTCCACGCCCAGGTGTGGGAGGCCGCGAACCGCGAGGCCGCACGGGTGCCGGGGCCCGCCGAGTACGTGGCGATGCGCCGGCACGCGGGAGCGACGTACACCTGCCTCGCCCTGGTCGACGTCGCGGCGGGCTACGAACTGCCGCCGGCCGAGGCCGACGGCCCCGCGCTGCGCCGGCTGAGGGACATCACCGCGAACCTGGTGAGCTGGGACAACGACCTGTACTCCCATGCCAAGGAGACGGCGGGCGGCCAGGGCCGGCACAACCTGGTCGAGGTGCTCGCCCACGACCGCCGCTGTTCGTCGGCCGAGGCCCGCGAGCCCGCCGTCGCCCTGCGCGACGCCGAGATGGCCGCGTTCGTCGAGCTCAGCCGGTCCGTCGGCGCCACCGGTGGTCCCGCGACAGCGGCGTACGCGCGCAGCCTCGGGCTGTGGCTGCGGGGGCACATCGAATGGTCCCGCGACAGCTCGCGGTTCGACGCGCCCGATTCCGCGGCGAGGCACTGATGGCCGAGGACGACGCCGTGCCCACCGGAGTGCCGGACGCTCCGGGCCGACTGCCCCTGCTCGGGCACCTGGTGCCGCTGACCACCCGTCCGCTGCCCTTCCTGCGATCTCTGGCCGACCACGGCCCCGTGGTGCGGATCCACCTGTGGCGACGGCCGGTCCACGTGCTCACCACGCCCGAGCTCGTCCACCGGCTGCTCGTCCAGGACGCCTCGAACACCGAGAAGGGCTTCGTCTTCGACAAGGCCCGCGGGCTGCTGGGCAACGGACTGTTCACCTCCGAGGGGGCTTTCCACCTCCGTCAGCGGCGCCTGGTCCAACCGGCCTTCCACCGTGACCGCATCCGCCGCTACACCGAGGCGGCCGCGCGTCGGGCGGTGGCGGAGGTGTCCCGCTGGGAGCCCGGGCGGCCGCTGCCGATCGACCGACGGATGCACGAACTCGCCCGGGACATCGTGGTGGAGGCCCTGTTCGCCACCAGTCTGAGCCCCGTCCAGAAGGACCGGATCGACCGGGCCGTACCCGTGGTCCTCACCGGATTCGTCCGACGGGCGCTCTACCCCACCGCCCGGCTGGAGAGGCTGCCCGTCCCGGCCAACCTGCGCTTCGACGCGGCGGTCCGCGACCTGCGCACCGTCGTCGACGAGATCGTCACGGACGCACTCCCCCACCGAGGCCCGGACAGCACCCTGCTGACCCTGCTGCTGACCGCCCGGGACGAGGACACGGGCCACGCGATGGAGCCGGAGCAGGTCCGGGACGAAGCGGTCTCCCTGCTGCTGGCCGGCACCGAGACGACCGCCACCACACTCGCCTGGCTGTTCCACGAACTCGCCCGACACCCCGGCCTCCAGGACGAGTTGGCCGAGGAGGTGCGCGCCGTCGCCGCCGACGGCACCGTGCCCTGGAGCGAACTGCCACGCCTGGAACGCACCCGGCAGGCCCTCAGCGAGACCCTCCGGCTCCACACCCCCAACTGGATCCTGATGCGCCGGGCGGCGGCCCCGCTGGAGTACGCCGGTGCGCACCTGCCCCGGGGCACGGAGATCCTCTTCAGCCCCGCCGCACTGCACCGCTCCCCGCGCCTCTACCCGGACCCCCTGCGCTTCGACCCCGACCGCTGGCGCCACCCCGGGGACCACACCGCCCCCAAACTGTTCATCCCCTTCGGCGCCGGCCGCCACAAGTGCGTCGGCGAATCCTTCGCCTGGCCCGAGATGCTCGTCATCGCCGCCGCCGTCCTGGCCCACTGGCGACTCGGACCCGCCACCGCCACCCCCGTCCGGGAGGCCACCACCTCGGCCACCGTCCAGCCTCGGGGCCCCCAACTCATCGCCGTCCCACGGTAGTCGGCGCCCTGCCGCACGCCGGCCGACGGATCGCGCTTACCCGGGAGTGCGCCTGCGCGGGCTCGCGCGGGCGCACTCGGATGTCGCCGGCGCTCGGACGGCGGTGGCGTTGACGGTGACGGGGATGTCGCCCCGGGCCGCCTTGGAGCAGGGGCGGATCCGGTGGGCGGCGCCAGGGCCTTTGCCCCGCCGGCCCTGATGCCCGCGTTCAGTCCTGTGCGGTCACGGCCTCGACGCCGTTGGCGGCCAGCCAGGCGAGGACGTGGTCGGCGACCGAGCGCCAGCCGCTGTCGAACACCAGGGAGTGCCCCCGGTCGGCGAACTGCTTCAGGTCCGTCACGGCGGAGGAGTCGCCGTGGAGCTTGTAGATCGAGCGGGTCGCGCCGTCCGGGACCATCCGGTCCTCCTGGCCGGAGACCAGCAGCAGCGGTCCGCGCGCCGGATCGGCCGTGTCCACGACGGTGTCGGCCGGCCCGGCGGCGGTGCGGTCGAGTCCGAGGTCCGCGAGCAGCCGGAGCGGGGCCGGGACGGCGTACCGGTCGAAGAGCTTCGCGGCCTCCTCCTCACCGACCGCGTTGGCGACGAGGTGCCGGAACCAGGTCCGGGACAGCGGCTCGAAGCACAGGCGCCGCGTCGAACCGGCCGGCAGCGGCGCGAGGGCCACGGCGGCGCGGCCGAGGCCTGCGCCGAGGAGGTGCTGGGCGATGAGACCGCCGACCGAATGCCCGATGAGCACCGGCGGGTTGTCGAAGGAACGCACGATCTCCTCGTAGTGGGCCGTCAGCGCGGCGAGCCCGAGGTCACCCAGCGGGCCCGGTTTGCGGCGGACCCGGTCGGCGGCGAGGTCCTCGCCGGGCCAGCCCGGGGCGCTCACCGCGTAACCGTGCGAGGCGAACCGTTCGGCCCAGCCCTCCCAGGAGGACAGGTGGAACCACGCACCGTGGATGAGGACGACGGGAGTTCGCTTCATGACCGGACCTCCGATGGCACACGACGACCCGCCGGCGTTGCGGCGCTCCTTCGAGGATCAACGAGCGGTAGCCCAGCGGGAACAGTCATATGACTGGCCGTCACATACTGATTCGGCCGCCCCCGGCACGGCTCAGCGCGACGTTCAACGAGTCGACGCGGCAGGGCCGGTGAAATTCCCGGCAGGCGGCGAGCGACATCTGTTAGAGTGCGTGCGACCTGAAATTCGTGTGATCGAGGAGTGGCAGACGTGGCGGGTGACGACGACATCTCCGGGTGAGATCCGGATCTGACGGCCACCGGCCGGTGCTCCAGGAGTGCCGCAGCCGAAGTGGTCCGCTTCGTCGTACCCCTTTCCCGTGTCTGCCCAGGGCAGAGCTCTCAGTCCTGCCCTCAGTCTCCTTCGAGGTCACCTCCATGTCCGACGCCGCTGTCGTCTGCTCGAACGTCTCCTTCGCCTGGCCCGACGACACCCCGGTCTTCCAGGACCTGTCCTTCACCGTGCCCGCCGGCCGGACCGGGCTGGTCGCCCCCAACGGCGCCGGCAAGAGCACCCTGCTCAAGCTGATCGCCGGCGAACTCCAGCCCTCCACCGGCTCGTTGACCGTGGTCGGAAAGCTCGGCCACCTCCGCCAGAGCCTCCCCCTGACCTCCGGCCTCACCGTCGCCGAGGTGCTCGACATCGCCGACATCGTCCGGGCCATCGACGCCGTGGAGTCCGGCGACGTCGACGAACGGCACTTCACCACCATCGGCGACGACTGGGACATCGAGGAGCGCACCCGCGCCCAGCTCGACCGCCTCGGCCTGGGCCACCTCACCTTGGACCGCAGCCTGAGCACGCTCAGCGGCGGCCAGATCGTCTCCCTCGGCCTCGCCGCCCAACTCCTCAAGCGCCCGGACGTGCTGCTGCTCGACGAACCGACCAACAACCTCGACGCGGAGGCCCGGCACAAGCTCTACGACGTGCTGGAGGACTTCAACGGCTGCCTCCTCCTGGTCAGCCACGACCGCGCGCTGCTCGACCGCATGAACCACATCGCCGAACTCGGCAGCAGCGAACTGCGCTTCTACGGCGGCAACTTCACCGCGTACGAGGAGGCCGTGCGGGCCGAGCAGGAGGTCGCCGAGAAGAACGTCCGCAACGCCGAGCAGGAGCTGAAGCGGGAGAAGCGGGAGATGCAGCAGGCCCGCGAGCGCGCCGAACGCCGCGCGAGCAACGCCGCCCGCAACCTCAAGAACGCCGGTCTGCCCCGCATCTTCGCCGGCACCATGAAGCGCGGCGCACAGGAGTCCGCGGGCCGCGCGGGCCAGATGCACGCGTCCCGGGTCAGCGAGGCCAAGGCCCGGCTCGACGAGGCCGGGCGCGCCCTGCGCGAGGAGCAGCGCCTCTCCCTGGACCTGCCCGACACCCGGGTGCCCGCCGGGCGCAACCTCTTCCTCGGCGAGGGCCTCCAGGTGCGCCACGCCGACCGGGCCGTGTTCGCGGACGGCGGCGTCGATCTGAGCATCCGCGGCCCCGAGCGCATCGCGCTGACCGGCCCCAACGGCGCGGGGAAGTCCACGCTGCTGCGCCTGGTCACCGGCGACCTCACTCCGGACGACGGGCGGATCACGCGCAGCGACGGCCGGATCGCCTACCTCTCGCAGCGCCTGGACCTGCTGGACCTCGACCGCACGGTGGCGGAGAACTTCGCCGCGTTCGCCCCCGAGCGGCCCGAGGCGGAGCGGATGAACCTGCTGGCCCGATTCCTGTTCCGCGGCGCCAGGGCCCACCTGCCCGTGGGGGTGCTCTCCGGCGGCGAACGGTTGCGCGCCACCCTGGCCTGCGTGCTGTGCGCGGAGCCGGCCCCGCACCTGCTGCTGCTCGACGAGCCGACCAACAACCTCGACCTGATCAGCGCGGGCCAGCTGGAGAGCGCCCTCAACTCCTACCAGGGCGCCTTCCTGGTGGTCAGTCACGACGAACGGTTCCTCGCCGAGATCGGGGTGGACCGCTGGCTGCGGCTCGCCGACGGGGCACTGAAGGAGACGGGCGCCCCCACGGTGTGAACCTCCGGCGTGCGACCCGGCCCGCACCCGAGGCTCCGTGCCCGGCGGGCCTCGGGCCCGTCCTCAGGCCGCCGCGAACGGCGGCTTGAGGACGGGCCCGCCACCACCCACCTCGGAAGGATCCCCGTGCTCCAGCACGCCCTGCTCGCCCACGACGTCGTCCGCAGCCTCGGTGGCCGACGCGTCCTCGACGGCGTCTGCCTGACCGCCTCCCCCGGCCACCGCATCGGCCTGATCGGGGAGAACGGCGCCGGCAAGTCCACCCTGCTCCGGGTGCTCGCCGGCCTCGACGAACCCGACGCGGGAAGCGTCTCGCGCCCCGACGACCTCGGTTTCCTGCACCAGGAGCTGCCCTTCGACGCCGACGCGACCATCGGCACCGTCCTGGACGAGGCGCTGCGCGAGGCCCGTGAGGACCTCGCCGAGCTCGACCGGCTCGGCGAAGACATCGCCCGCGCCCCGGAGGGCGCCCCCGGTCACGCGGAGCTCCTCGCCGCCTACGGCAGGCGGCTCGAGCAGGCCCAGCACCGCGAGTCCTGGGACGCCGACCGCCGCGCGGCCCTGGTGCTGGACGGGCTGGGCCTCGGCGCGTTCGGGCACGACCGCACACTCGGTTCGCTGTCCGGCGGGCAGCGCGGCCGCCTGGCCCTGGCCGCGCTGCTCGTCCGGCGGCCGTCCGCGCTGCTGCTGGACGAGCCGACCAACCACCTCGACGACGGCGCCGCCGCCTTCCTGGAGGAGCAACTCCGCGGCCTGCCGGGCACCGTGGTGGTCGCCTCCCACGACCGCGCGTTCCTCGACGCGGTCTGCACCGATCTGGTCGACCTCGACCCGGCGGTGGGCGGACCGGTCCGCTACGGCGGCAACTACAGCGCCTACGTGGGCGAGAAGACCGCGGAGCGGGAGCGCTGGGAGCGGCGGTACGCCGAGGAGCAGCAGGAGCTGGCGGAGCTGCGCCACTCGGCCGGGGTGACCGCGAGCCGGGTCGCGCCGGACCGGGGGCCGCGCGACAACGAGAAGATGGGCTACGGCCACCGGGCGGGCCGGGTGCAGAGCCAGATCTCCCGCCGGGTGCGCAACGCCACCCGGCGGCTGGAGGAACTGGAGCGCACGCAGCTCCCCGAGCCGCCGCGCCCGCTGCGGTTCGCGGCCGGCGCCCTGGCCGCGCACGCCGAGGAGGGCCCGCGGCCCCTGGTGTCGCTCCGGGACGTCCGGGTGCCCGGTCGGCTCGCGCTGGACGCCCTGGAGGTGTCGGCGGCCGACCGGCTGCTGGTCACCGGCGGCAACGGCACCGGCAAGTCGACGCTGCTCGCCGTCCTCGCCGGGCGCCTCGCCGCCGAGGGCACGGTCCGCCGGCGCCACCGGCTGACGGTGGGTCTCCTCACCCAGGACACCGTGTTCGACCGGCCCGACCGCACGGTCCACGACACCTACGGGCTGGCGCTGGGCCCCGCCCGGGCCGAGGAGGTGCCGCTGGGCTCGCTCGGTCTTCTGCCTGAGGAGGACCTGGGCAAGCCCGTCGGCAGCCTGTCCGTCGGGCAGCGCCGACGGCTCGCGCTGGCCCTCCTCCTGGCGCACCCGCCCCAGTTGCTGCTGCTCGACGAACCCACCAACCACCTCTCCCCGCGCCTGTGCGACGAACTGGAGGAAGCCCTGGGAACCGGCCCCGGCGCGATCGTCCTCGCCAGCCACGACCGCTGGCTGCGCCGGCGCTGGCAGGGCCGCGAGCTGCGGCTGGAACCGGCCGGGGCGTCTTCCGTTGCGCGGTGTCGCCGCTCACCGGTGCCCGGTTCCGTCTAGCGCTGAGCGCGCACGACCGCCGGGTGGCGTCCCAGGCCTTACCGATGCATGACGCGACCACCGCCTTCGGCGGTTCGGCCGTCATGGCCCGGTAGCGTCACCGGTCATGAGGATTCTGGTCACCGGCGGCGCCGGGTTCATCGGTTCGGCGGTCGTCCGGGGCCTCGTGGCGGCGGGCCACGAGGTCCGCGTCCTGGACGCGCTGCTTCCCGCCGTGCATCCCTCGGGGCTGCCTCCTCTGCTGCCCGCGGGGGTGGACTTCCGGCACGGGGACGTCCGGGACCGGGCCGCGGTCGAGGGGGCGCTGGCCGGAGTGGACGCGGTCTGTCATCAGGCGGCCATGGTGGGCCTGGGGTCGGACCTCGACGACGCGCCCGCCTACGCGGGCTGCAACGACCTGGGAACCGCGGTGCTGCTCGCCGCGATGGCACGCTCGGGCGTGCTCGACCTCGTCCTCGCCGGATCCATGGTGGTCTACGGCGAGGGCCGCTACCGGTGCCCCCTGCACGGCGACGTCGCCCCCGGTCCGCGGCGCCCGGACGAGCTGGACGCCGGCCGGTTCGAGCCGCCGTGCCCGCGCTGCGGCTCCGAACTCCTCCCCGGGCTGGTGGCGGAGGACGCTCCGACGGACCCGCGCAGCGTGTACGCGGCGACGAAGCTCGCCCAGGAGCACTTGGCCGCCGCCTGGGCCCGGGCCTGCGGAGGCCGCGTCCTGACACTGCGCTACCACAACGTCTACGGCCCCGGGATGCCGCGCGACACCCCGTACGCCGGGGTGGCGTCGCTGTTCCGCTCGGCCCTGGCCCGGGGTGAGGCGCCCCGGGTCTTCGAGGACGGCGGGCAGCGCCGGGACTTCGTCCACGTGGAGGACGTCGCCGCCGCGAACCTCGCCGCGCTGGCGGCGGTCGGCGACCGCCCGCCGGGCAGCGCCCGGGCCCACAACGTGGGCAGCGGAGAGATCCGTACGATCGGGGAGATGGCGCGGGCGCTCGCCTCCGCCCACGGCGGGCCGACCCCTGTGGTGACCGGCGAGTACCGGCTCGGCGACGTCCGGCACATCACCGCGGACTCCTCCCGGATCCGTACGGAGCTCGGGTGGCGGGCCCGGGTCTCCTTCGCGGACGGGATGGTGGAGTTCGCGGCGGCGCCGCAGCGGGTGTGACGGCGCCGCGGTAGTTCGCACCGTCGCTTTCTGTACGATCCCCCGGACGGGTCGAGCCGCGCCGACGTGGCACTTCCGTAAGGGCGCGGTTCG